>DXLD01000041.1:0-2476 GCA_019414935.1 Streptococcus sp. | reverse complement strand
ATATAGTATAAATACTGGTTCAAAGTGAAGTTTTGTATGCTTTATACTTTTGTTGAGTATAAAATCTATAAACTAAGGGTGAATTACAAAAATTAATTTGAGATGAAGTGAATTGTAGACTTGGGAAATGTCTCCTATTCGATTTCAGAATGAATCGTTGATACAGGATTAAAAGAACTACAGCTTTCTTTTTATTTTGAATGAGATAGGTGTATATAGATTTGTGTAACTGGTGTAGAACTGTTTCCAAGAATTTATTGAATGTATCGAATACACACATTCTATTGATTTTGAACCAGTTTTTAATTTCTAAATGTTATAATAGTTTTATCAAGTAAAAGGAGACTGCCATGATTGGAGACAATATAAAATTCTTACGAAAATCACATAATCTGATATAACCAGAATTTTCACGGATTGTGGGTGTGTCACGAAATAGCCTAAATCGTTAGAAAAACTGAAAAAGCTTACTTTCAATAGAAGTATTGGAAATATTCATTTTACATCTATCAAAGAAACATGGGATAGACCTATATTTTACAAAATAGCAAATTATATTTTGAATGATAGTAAAAACTGCAGTACTTGTGTGATTTACAATTATTGCACTCAATGTCCGAGTATCGCACTATCTGAAATAGGGAATAGTAGAGATTGTTCTGCGATATGTAAAAAAACGCATTAGCAAGGAGTATCGTATATGCTACCATATCTTAAAACTATTAGATGGTATCTCTTCTTTAATTTTCTTTTTGGTGTAGTATCGAATATCTGCACAGCTTTGTTACCGTATTTCACGCAGGCATTAATCAAAGGGGATTATCAAGTAGCTCTATATGGTTACTCTATGTCAGTGGCAGGCTATTTGAGTTGTAACTATATCCAAATGATACTTGATTGGAAGCAGGGGATTATCTTTTCGACTACTTTGAAAAATGAGTGGTTTCGTTCACTTCTGGGACTCAGTCACCACGATTTCAAGCAGAAAACAGTAGCAGAGTATATTTCCTATCAATCTAATGACCTAGATTCGTTGGAAAAGGATTACCTTCCTCCATTGATGAGTTTTATCAAACAAATTTTACGTATCATCATTTACGCTTTCATTATTAGCAGAACAATTAATCCTATTGTATCACTGATTTTAATCTTTTCTACTGGAATTAGTATTCAAATTCCTAAAATCGTTGGGAAGTTGACCGCTAATCGTAGACAGGTTTACTTGAAAAAACAAGGAGATTACTATCGAACTTTGGAGGATTTGCTCATGGGACATCATTTGGTAAATAAACTAACTATGTCGCATTTTTTGAATCAACAAAAGAGTTCTCTAAAGAATTTGCAGGATAAGTATTTTAAGTATGGTTTGACAAAAATTACAGGCATCTTATTGACAGGTGTTTCTTTTGAATTCATTAGTCTTGTTCTGTTTATTTATTTAGCCTACTCTCTATCTCACCAGCAACTCGGTATTCCTGAGGTGGTGGCGAGTTTCGGATATATTAATGCTTTTTCTGAACCAATACAGGAAATCCTTTATGATTTACAAATGTTAGAGTCCGTAAAGCCTGTAATCAAGAGTTTTCAAAACATTGTTGGGAGACCCGTTTCAGTTCAAGCACCTCAACATTCTTTTGATACGATTACTTTGAAAAACATTTCCAAACAACTGGGAGAATCAAAATTGATAATTACTTCCGCTACGATTCAAAAAGGGGATAAAATTGCGCTTATTGGTAAGAATGGTTCTGGAAAAAGTAGTCTTCTCAACATTTTAAATGGAACAGATGAAGATTTTGAAGGACAAATTGTGCTAGATGGGCTTGTTTTGGACCATCTTTGGGGAAGATTCGGTATGATTCTGCAACAAGAACATACATTTATTTCGAGTTATGAAAATAATGTAACACTATTCAATAGTTTCAATGAAAAATTCAGAGAAGAAGATTTTGAAAAAATTCCACCACAATCCCTGTCAGGTGGTCAGCAACAACGAATGTATTTAAATCGTGAGAAAAATCGTAAAAATCCATTGCTTATCCTAGACGAACCTTTCTCTGCCTTGGATACTAATCAGTTTAAAATGGAATTGGAAAGAGTTCTGGAACTACCAAGTGCCGTCATTGTTACTTTACATCGCCAAAACGAATTATTAAGTAAGTTTGACCAAGTTTGGGAAATTAAGAATGGAGAACTTGTAATTTTGAAATAGCTAAATTATAAAGAATAAAACGCATAGTATCAAGGTTCAGGAGATACCGTTTTTCCTTCTTCGGATAAGGAAACAAAAATTTCTTGCTTCATCTATCTATTCAATTGATAGATTTCGTCAGAGAAAAACTGTAAAATTTTTGATATAATATAAAGGATGGACTGACGGATACTTAAAAGATAATTTTCAAAAGAATAACAGGTGAGAAGAAAAATATGTAAGATTGGACAGAAGTCTCTCTACCATCATCCATGCAGAAACAAG
>DXLD01000040.1:0-11139 GCA_019414935.1 Streptococcus sp. | reverse complement strand
ACACCTGCACCGATACCTGTACCGATTGTGTAGTAAACCAAGTTTTCAATACGAGCACCAGCATTGTTACGGGCAACCACTTCACCATAAGCAGAGCTGTTTACGTCTGTTGTGAAGTACATTGGCACGTTGAGGGCTCGACGAAGGGCACCAAGCAAGTCCACATTTGCCCAGTTTGGTTTTGGAGTCGTTGTGATAAAGCCATAAGTTTTTGAGTTTTTATCAATATCAATCGGCCCAAATGAACCAACTGCAAGACCAGCAAGGTTGTCGAATTTTGAGAAGAACTCAATGGTTTTATCGATTGTTTCGATTGGAGTTGTTGTTGGAAATTGTGTTTTTTCTACAACGTTAAAGTTTTCATCACCGACAGCACAGACAAACTTTGTACCGCCCGCTTCCAAGCTTCCATATAATTTTGTCATGATAAACCTCTTGTTTTTATTTTCTTTATTATAGCATATTTCGAAAGTCTAAATTTCTCTATTTTTTAGATTTTCCTCTGTAAATCTTACCATTCAAGCAAAAACGAACAAACATGTCATTTGTTCGTTTTCACATTAGAGAGGATTGATTAGATTTTCACTTCGATCACAGCATCCCCCTTCGCAACTGAACCTGTTGCGACTGGAGCTACTGAAGCGTAGTCAGCTGTATTTGTAACGATAACCATTGTTGTATCATCAAGACCAGCTGCAGCAATTTTGTTTGAGTCAAAGGTTCCAAGAACATCGCCAGCTTTAACCTTATCACCTTGAGCAACTTTTGCTTCAAAACCTTCACCATTCATAGATACAGTGTCAATACCAACGTGGATCAAGACTTCAGCACCATCAGTTGTTTTCAAACCAAAAGCGTGTCCTGTTGGAAAGGCGATTGAAACTTCCGCATCAGCTGGTGCATATACCACACCTTGACTTGGTTTCACAGCGATACCTTGGCCCATAGCTCCACTTGAGAAGACTGGATCATTGACATCAGCAAGAGCGACAACATCACCGACGATAGGAGTTACAAGTGTTTCATTTTGAAGAGTATCAGTCTCTTCCACTACTGGTGCTTCTACTGTAGGTTCAGTAACTGTTTCTGCAGTTGCTGTGGCTGCTTCATCAGCAAAGACACTAGCTGCTTTTGTTTTCCCGTAGAAATAAGTGAAAGCAAAGGCGGCAACAAAGGACATAATTTCCGCAACTATATACATAGGGATTGAAGCAGCCTTAATAGAAAGGAATCCAATAAATCCAGCCGCTCCCAATGAAACTGCAATAACGTGAGTTAAACCTGCTACGAAGGCACCAATTGCTGAACCAGCAAGGGCGCAGAAGAATGGGAATTTGTATTTCAAGTTTACCCCAAAGAGAGCAGGTTCTGTAATACCAAGGAAGGCAGAAACAGCAGCCGAACTTGACAATCCTTTTGTTTTAGCATTTTTTGTCAAGAAGTAGATTGCAAGAGTAGCCGCACCTTGTGCTACGTTTGCCATTGAAGCAACAACAAAGATGTAGTCTCCAAATCCAGTACCGTTATTATTGTAAGCAGACAACAATTGTGTTTCGATTGCTGGGAATGATTGGTGAAGACCTGTCATAACGATTAGTGAGTAAGTTCCACCAAATAGACCCATACCAAAGGCACCTGTTGTGTTGTACAACCATACAATCGCATTTGTAATCGCATCAGACACAACCAACATAACAGGACCGATAACTGTAAAGGTAAGGAAGCCTGTAAGCATCACTGATAAAAGCGGTGTGAAAGTGAAGTCAACTGCAGATGGCAATTTCTTGTGGAAGAATTTTTCCAAATTTGCTAACAACCAGATTGCAACAAGGACTGGAATAACTTGATAAGCATAGTTTGTTTGTGTAACATGGAAACCTAAGATGTCCCAGAAGGCTTCTTTGCCACCCAAATCTGGAGTGGTCATAATCATACCAATTGCCGCACCAAGGAATTGGTTTGCTCCAAAGCGCTTGGCTGCTGAAATACCAACCAAAACAGGGAGGAACATAAATGGAGCAGCAGACATCAATTGAATCATAGCTGAGAAGCCTTTGATTGCAGGATACATATCTTCAATTGATTGAGGTCCAAACAAATCTGGTGATGTCAAGAAGTTACGTAAAGCCATCAAGAGACCACCTGCAACTAAGGCAGGGATAATAGGAACAAAGATGTCTGACAAAAGTTTAATCAAGTCCATCAATGGATTGAACTTTTTGTCTTTATTAGCAATCTCTTTCAAATCATCTGTCGAAACTTCTTTTAAACCAGTTTTCTTGATGATTTCCGCATACACGAAGTTAACATCACCAGGACCAATGATAATTTGATATTGTCCATTAGTGCTAAAAGTTCCCTTGACATCCGCATTATTATCTAGAGCTGCTTGATTCACTTTTGATTCGTCTTTCAATACCAAACGAAGACGAGTTGCACAGTGTGCTGCAGCTACAAGATTATCCTTACCGACAGCCTCAATGACCTCGGCAGCAACTTTACTATAATCCATAGCAAAAATCTCCTTATTATAGAATTTTGTTATTGTTTGAAAGCGATTTTATTCGCCCTTACGACTATTATTTTATCATGTTTTAGAAATATGTCAAGCGTTTTGCAGAAAAAATATCGTTTCCACTTAGTAGCCTTGCTTTAGATTGATTGTTTTTGACTGCTTTAGCAGATAACACTTAAAAAAATAAGTTTAAAATCTTTATTATCAGGAATCTATTTCATTATCTTTCGTATTTTTGTGAAAATTTGACTGATTTCCTGCATTTATTTTATGACAATCGTTTGACAGTTTTTTCTCTTTTTTAACATAAAAGGCTTGCATTTTTCACCGAAAACGGTTACTATTAAAAGTGATAAGATTTTTGGAGGAATGAATGAATGGAATGGACAACTGAGCGTCGTTACAGACTTTACCAAGATTGGACGCAAGAAGAAATTCAACATATAAAGGAAAATATGGCACAATCTCCATGGCATACTCATTACCATGTTGAGCCAAAAACAGGACTTCTCAACGACCCAAATGGCTTTTCTTACTTTGATGGTAAGTGGATTGTTTTTTATCAGAACTTCCCTTTTGGTGCAGCCCACGGTTTAAAATCTTGGGTGCAGCTTGAAAGTGATGATTTGGTTCACTTTAGAGAAACTGGAGTCAAAGTGTTGCCTGATACTCCATTAGATAGTCACGGTGCCTACTCTGGTTCTGCCATGCAGTTTGGTGATAACTTGTTCCTATTTTATACAGGAAATGTCCGTGATGAAAACTGGATCCGTCACCCATACCAGATTGGGGCTTTAATGGATAAAGAAGGCAAGATTACCAAGATTGACGAAATCTTGATTGACCAGCCAGCTGACTCTACTGACCACTTCCGCGATCCGCAAATTTTTAACTTCAAAGGTCAATACTATGCTATCGTCGGTGGTCAGGATTTGGAGAAAAAAGGCTTCGTCCGTCTCTACAAGGCTGTAGACAACGACTATACAAACTGGCAAGCCGTTGGCAACCTTGACTTTGCTAACGACCGTACTGCCTACATGATGGAATGTCCAAATCTGGTCTTTGTAGGGGAGCAACCTGTCCTTCTCTACTGCCCACAAGGATTGGATAAAAAAGTTCTAGACTACGACAATATCTATCCAAATATGTATAAGATTGGGGTTTCCTTTGATCCTGAAAATGCCAAAATGGTAGATGTGTCTCAACTTCAAAACATGGACTATGGTTTCGAAGCCTATGCAACTCAAGCCTTCAACGCTCCTGATGGACGTGCTCTAGCTGTTAGCTGGCTTGGTTTACCTGATGTTTCATATCCATCTGACCGTTTTGACCACCAAGGAACCTTCTCTTTGGTCAAGGAACTCACTATCAAAGACGGCAAGCTCTACCAATACCCAGTTGCAGCTATTAAGGATCTTCGTGCCTCTGAAGAAGCCTTCTCAAACCGTGTTCAAACCAAGAACACATACGAACTCGAACTCAACTTGGCAGCTAATAGCCAGAGCGAAATTGTCCTACTTGCTGATAAAGAAGGTAAGGGACTTTCAATCAACTTTGACCTTGTAAATGGTCAAGTGACAGTGGATCGTAGCCAGGCTGGTGAACAGTACGCCCAAGAATTTGGAACAACTCGTTCTTGTCCTATCGAGAATCAAACTACTACTGCTACGATTTTCATCGATAACTCTGTCTTTGAAATTTTCATCAATAAAGGAGAAAAAGTATTTTCCGGTCGTGTCTTCCCACATGCGGACCAAAATGGCATCCTGATCAAATCTGGAAACCCAACTGGAACTTACTATGAATTAGATTATGGTCGCAAAACTAACTGATGTTGCAAAACTTGCAGGCGTCAGCCCTACTACCGTCTCTCGGGTTATCAATAAAAAAGGCTATCTATCTGAAAAAACCATTCAAAAGGTAAATGAAGCCATGCGGGAATTGGGCTATAAACCCAATAATCTGGCTCGTAGTCTTCAAGGAAAATCGGCTAAGTTAATCGGTTTGATTTTCCCCAATATTTCCAACGTTTTCTATGCAGAATTGATTGATAAGCTGGAGCACCAACTCTTCAAAAATGGTTACAAGACCATCATCTGCAACAGTGAGCACGATTCTGAGAAGGAACGCGAATACATCGAAATGTTGGAAGCCAATCAGGTAGACGGCATCATTTCTGGTAGTCACAACTTGGGAATCGAAGACTACAATCGCGTGACAGCGCCGATTATTTCCTTTGACCGAAATCTGTCACCAGATATTCCTGTCGTTTCCTCTGACAACTACTCTGGTGGAGTTCTGGCCGCCCAGACCCTGGTTAAGACAGGCGCCCAGTCTATCATTATGATTACAGGGAATGACAATTCTAACTCGCCAACTGGACTACGCCACGCTGGCTTTGCATCCGTACTCCCCCAAGCTCCTATTATCAATGTTTCCAGTGACTTTTCTCCAGTCAGAAAAGAAATGGAAATCAAGAATATCTTGACTCGACAAAAGCCAGATGCCATCTTTGCTTCAGATGATTTGACAGCTATTTTGGTTATTAAAATCGCTCAAGAACTGGGCATTTCTGTCCCGGAAGAGCTTAAAGTCATCGGCTATGATGGGACCTACTTTATCGAGAATTACTACCCTCAATTGGCTACTATCAAGCAACCTCTGGAAGAGATTGCCTGCCTCACTGTTGACCTTCTCTTGCAAAAGATTGAAGGTAAGGAAGTCGCGACAACAGGTTACTTTTTACCAGTCACATTATTACCAGGGAAAAGTATTTAAGCATAAGAAAACTCAGACTGAATTCGTCTGAGTTTTTTATGATCTTAAATTTTCGAGATAACGCTGGGCTATCTCTAGGTTAAAGGTTTTCTCTGCGATGAGGCGCTCAACTAGAGGAGCTACCTCAGATTCACTAGCACCTGCGAGAAGTGCTAAGGATTTGGCCTGCAATTTCATGTGTCCTTGCTGAATCCCTGTACTCACCAAGGCTTTCAGGGCCGCAAAGTTTTGGGCAAGACCCATAGACACGATAAGCTGGGCTAATTCTTTGGCAGAAGGATTTCCCAGTAGCTCGTGACTGAGGGCTACACGAGGGTTGAGGCCGATAGAACCACCCTTGGTCGCTACAGGCATGGGTAAGGTCATCTGACCGACCAATTCTTCTCTTTCAAGATCCAGCGTCCATCGGCTAAGACCTTGGTAGCTTCCATCTTGACTGGCAAAGACATGGGCCCCTGCTTCAATGGCACGCCAGTCATTACCAGTAGCAATCAAAATGGCATCAATGCCGTTAAAAATCCCTTTATTATGGGTGGCTGCTCGATAAGGATCAGCCTGCGCAAACTGACTAGCCAACGCAATTTTCTCCGCAATTTCTCGTCCTTGTTCCTTTTGACGACTCAAATAGCGAAAGGCGATGCGGCAGCTTGCCGTCACCAAAGAATCGGTCGCGTAGTTGGACAGAATCCCCATAAGACTTTGTCCCTGACTGAGTTCTTCTAAGACTGGCTTCAAGGCTTCCAGCATGGTGTTGAGCATATTGGCTCCCATGGCTTCCTGGGTATCGACATGGAGATAAACAACGAGAAAGTCTGTTTCGCCTTTTATCTGCTCGACATGCAAATCACGCGCCCCACCTCCTCGTTTGACGATAGAAGGATAGGCTTGATTGGCAAGCTCCAAGAGCTCCGCTTTCTTACTAGCAATCTTCTCTTGCGCTAGTTTAGAATTAGCAATTTGATAAAGGACTACCTGCCCGATCATCTGACGCTTATGGACTTGTGCAGTAAAACCTCCTGCACGCTTGATGATTTTGCTGGCATAGCTGGCCGCAGCAACCACAGAGGGCTCTTCTGTCACATAAGGAACTGTGTATTCCTGACCGTTGACAAGAACCTCTGGAACCAGCGAATAAGGCAGAGAAAAAGTTCCCACTACATTCTCACTCAGCTGGTCTGCCACAGTCACACTCATCTGTTCATCCTGCTCCAAACTCTCTTGTATCTCAGGACTAAGGAGCGCCTGAGCTTTTAACAGCTCGAGGCGCTCTTGGTATGATTTTTTAGAAAATCCATTCCAACTCATTTTCATTATTTTTCAACCTTGCTATAACGGCGTTGGTGGTCAACAATTTCAACCAAGGCAAAATCTTGATTTTCATAGCCAGAAAACTGGGTAGAATTTGTTTCATCTAAGTCTACTTCCTCAAAGAAGACTTTTTCATAGTCTGCAACAGACAGGGCAGTTCGTTGGTTGAGCTTGTTCAAACGGTCCTTATCCAGATAAGCTTCATATCCTTCAACCAATTTAC
Source organism: Streptococcus sp. (assembly GCA_019414935.1). Lineage (GTDB taxonomy): Bacteria > Bacillota > Bacilli > Lactobacillales > Streptococcaceae > Streptococcus. Next base: position 4,315 of record DXLD01000040.1, on the reverse strand, counting down.
CACTGAAGAACTCAGCCACAGCACCACTTCCATAACTATAAAGGGCAATTTTATCCCCAGCCTTCAAGCTATCTGTATTTTCCAAGAGAGACAAAAGTCCAAGGAAAAGTGAACCTGTGTAGATATTCCCCACCTTTTGACTGTAGAGAATAGACTGGTCAAAATGATTTTGCAAGAGGTCTTTTTTCTCTTGAGGCAAGTTCTTATCCATGATTTTTTTCAAGCCTTTTAGCGCTAATTTAGGGTAAGGCAAGTGGAAACAAACAGCTGCAAAATCATCTAAGGTAAGCTGGTAACGTTTTTGGTATTCAAGCCAAGTCGTTTTCAAACTATCCAAGTATTGCTGGGTAGAATAAACACCATTTACATAAGGGGTTGTTGAGTAATTTGGACGCCAGAAATCCATAATATCACGGGTTTGAGCTACATTGTCATTATTAAAGGCCATAATGCGTGGATTTTGTGTAATCAACATAGCTACACTTCCAGCACCCTGAGTGGGTTCTCCTGGAGTTTCAATACCGTACTTGGCAATGTCACTGGCGATGACTAAGACTTTGGACTCTGGAGAATTTTCCACATGCAATTTGGCATAATGGAGGGCAGCTGTCGCTCCATAGCAGGCTTCTTTAATCTCGAAACTACGAGCAAAGGGCTGGATGCCCAGCAAGCCATGCACAAAGACGGCTGCAGCCTTACTCTGGTCAATTCCTGACTCGGTAGCCACAATGACCATATCAATTTCTTGTCTTTCTTGCTCAGTTAAAATAGAGTCGCTTGCACTAGCCGCCAAGGTCACGATGTCCTCAGTTAGGGGTGCAATACTCAATTCCTTGAGCAAGAGTCCTTTGCTTAATTTTTCAGGGTCAATTCCCCTCGCTTCTGCTAAGTCTTGTAATTTCAAGACATATTGACTGGTTGCAAAACCAATCTTATCAATACCGATTGTCATATTTACCTCTGTTTTATCATTCATTGTAAAAAATCGTTCTATACTATTTTATCACAAATGGCAGTAAAAGAGAGAAAAAAGACTTGATTCACCAAATCAAGTCGCTTATCAATCTAACTATTATGCTGCTTTCTTAAGTAGGAATAGAGTCTGAGAATTACTGTTCCACTAGCCATGCCAATGGAAATCACCAAAGCTAGCATAACAACTAAGGTTGCACTGGCAATAGCATGACTATAATCTCCTGTCACAAAAAAGGCAGTTGTCCGATAGGAAAGATAACCCGGAACCAGAGGTGCCAAGATGGCCAAGATAAAGACCACAGCAGGAGTCTTATAAAGAATACTCAAAATCTGGCTGACACAAGAACCAATAATGGCCGCAATGAAGGTGGCTACAATGACATTGGTTGGTTCCTTGAGCAAGAGATAGATTAGCCAGACAGCCATGCCCAAAATTCCTCCAGGTAAGAGCATAGAGCGTTGCACATTGAGTACGATTAAAAAAGTGATAATGGCAAGAAGACTTGCCACTGCTTGTAATAAAAAGGTTGTTAGTGTCATATTAGTTCATCAATACCAAGGCGACAGAAGTTCCTGCCCCTAAAGCTAGGGTAATGAGTAGGGATTCAAACATCTTGCTCATACCAGAGTTTATGTGGTTAGTCATAATATCACGGACCGCATTGGTCAAGGCAATACCTGGTACAAAAGGCATAACCGCACCAGCTATAATCAAATCTGCCGTTGAAGGAAAACCTGTGTAGCGAGCCCAAAATTGGGCAATCATCCCAAAGACAAAGGCTCCAGCAAAGGCTGTCACAAAGGGAATTCGGATAAACTTCTCCACATAGAGAGAAAAGGCAAAACCAAATAAGGTCGCCACTCCTGCCCCAAGTGCGTCGTAGATATTTCCACTAAACATAATTGAAAAGAAAGGAGCACTAAAGGTCGCAGCCAAAGTTACCTGCAACTTAGTATAAGGAAGGGGCTGAGTTTGCAAAGCCGTCAATTGCTTGAAGGCCGTCTCTAAATCAAGCTTTCCTCCTACCAACTGACGAGAAATCTGATTAACATCGCAGACTTTTTCGATGTTATAAGAAGAGGAAGTCACGCGTTTCATTCGTGAAATATTGGTATTTTCAATGGAGAAAAAGATAGCGGCAGGCATGGCAAGAACATTGCAATCCACAATCCCCTGCGAATGCGCAATACGGATCATGGTATCTTCTACACGATGAATCTCTGAGCCACTTTTGAGAAGAATGGTTCCAGCTAACATAATCACATCGATGACGGCATTTAATTCTCTTGATTCTTCCATGCGTTCCTCCTTTTATCAACTCCTTCTATTCTATCACAAATCCGGACTCAAAAAAAATCTTTGCCATGAAATCATGACAAAGATTCTAGTATCACTATGGATTATCTGGGGAAGTATCTCCTCGTTGTGAATTACCTTGCGAGTTTCCTTGTGTTGGAGTGGTTTCTGCATTCCCCGGCTCGTTAGGTTTCCGAGAAGGACTAGACGACGAAGAGGATGAGGATGAAGATGTTGAAGAAGTACGAGTTTGTTTTGCTTTATAAATAGAAATTTTAACACGAGTAGTGCTCAAGTCTACTTTTTCGCCTGCTTTTGGACTTTGCTCTACAACAGTCCCCTCAGCTGTTCCTTCAGGAGCTGTAGACACTTCTACAACTTCGATATTAGCTTTTTTAACTTCATATATCTGTGTAAGATTATTGACTGCAAATTCTCGGCTAGAACCAATATAACTTGGCATTGACATAGAATTTACTTTTTTAGCAACAGTCAGAACTATTTGAGTTGCCTTGCTAAGATCGTAGGTTGTTCCCTCCGGTAAACTTTGTTTCATGATTGTACCAGCTTCGATTTCGTTGGATTCTTCTTCCTCAATCTTAATTAGATTTTCTGGAACCTTCTTACCTTTCAACTCTGCCACTACATCACTAGATTTTCTTCCAAGATAATTTCCGAGTTGGAAGGATTGCTGACCAGAAGACACAATCAAATTAATTTTTGTTCCTTCTTTACGTGTTGTACCAGCATCAGGATCGGTACGAATAACCCTACCTTCTTCAACCTTATCACTGGCCTCTGCTTTTTCTTCACCAACCTCAAAATTGGCTTTTTTAAGAGCTTCTTTAGCTTCTGCAACCGTCTGCCCTGCCACTTTTGGAATGGCAATGGTAGCGGGCGTTCTATATAAAATCCATACCAAAGATGCCACAACCAACAAGAAGGTCGCAAATAAAATTGGATAACGTGCTTTCATGCGACGGCGTTTGGTTGGCTTTGGACTAGGTACCGTTTTTTCTGTTTGATGAGGCTGGGGCTTAGGTTGAGGTCTTCCCTCTTGTACCGGAGCTTTAGGAATAGAAGTCAAGGTACTTTGTGGAACTTTAGGAAGAGTCTTGGTGTCCGTCTTAGTCGCATCGTCAAAGACTAGCTTTGGTTCATTACGACGATTATAAGACAAACTACTAGACAAATCCACATACATTTCAGCGACTGATTTGTAGCGATCTGTCAATTTCTTGGCAGTTGCCTTGATAACAACATTTTCTAAAGCCTGAGGCACAGATGGATTTTCAGCTATAACCGATGGCAATGGTTTCTGGAAATGCTGGAGGGCAATGGTCACCGCACTATCCCCATCGTAAGGAATATGACCTGTCAGCATCTCATAGAAGATAATCCCCATAGCATAGATATCACTCTGCACAGTTGCTTTAGAACCACGGGCCTGCTCTGGAGACAAATAATGAACGGAACCTAGCATTGAGTTGGTCTGAGTCAGACTTGTCTCTGCAAAGGCTACTGCGATCCCAAAGTCTGTAACCTTGGCAGTCCCATCTGGTGTCAAAAGGATATTTTGCGGTTTTAAATCTCTATGAACAATTCCTCGAGTATGGGCTAAGCGCATAGCCAAGAGGATTTGTCCCATGATTCGAATCGCTTCTTCATTTGAAAGAGGGTGATGTTCCTTGATATAGCGTTTGAGGTCTAATCCAGCAACATATTCCATCGCGAGATACTGTTGCCCCTCTTCTTCACCGATATCTGTAATCCGAACGATATGAGGATGGTCCAAATCCGCCATGGCTCTTGCTTCCCGCTGGAAACGTGCCACAGCAATCGGGTCTGTCTGGTAGTTGGTCCTCAGGACTTTCACTGCCACTTCTTCACCGTCCAAAATCAAATCCTTGGCCAAATAGACATCTGCCATGCCTCCTCGACCAATTTGTTTGATAATTCGATACCGCCCGGCAAAAATCTTGCCGATTTGGATCATTCTGTTGCCTCCTCATTAATAGCAATAAGGGCAACTGTGATATTGTC
>DXLD01000004.1:0-23467 GCA_019414935.1 Streptococcus sp. | reverse complement strand
CAGATGATGACCAGCTTGATTTCCCAGTAGTGTATGCTTCAGCGATCAACGGAACTTCTTCATTGTCAGATGACCCAGCTGACCAAGAAGCTACTATGGCACCAATCTTTGACACAATTATCGACCATATCCCAGCTCCAGTAGACAACTCAGATGAGCCTTTGCAGTTCCAAGTGTCACTTTTGGACTACAACGACTTCGTTGGACGTATCGGTATCGGTCGTGTCTTCCGTGGTACTGTTAAGGTTGGGGATCAAGTTACCCTTTCTAAACTTGATGGCACAACTAAAAACTTCCGTGTTACAAAACTCTTTGGTTTCTTTGGTTTGGAACGTCGTGAAATCCAAGAAGCCAAAGCAGGTGATTTGATTGCCGTTTCAGGTATGGAAGATATCTTTGTCGGTGAAACCATTACTCCGACAGATGCAGTAGAAGCTCTTCCAATCCTACACATCGATGAGCCAACTCTTCAAATGACTTTCTTGGTCAACAACTCACCATTTGCTGGTAAAGAAGGTAAATGGGTGACTTCTCGTAAGGTGGAAGAACGTTTGCAGGCAGAATTGCAAACAGATGTTTCTCTTCGTGTTGACCCAACTGATTCACCAGATAAATGGACTGTTTCAGGACGTGGAGAATTGCACTTGTCAATCCTTATCGAGACAATGCGTCGTGAGGGTTATGAGCTTCAAGTATCTCGTCCAGAAGTTATCGTAAAAGAAATCGACGGTGTTAAATGTGAACCATTTGAACGTGTTCAAATCGACACTCCAGAAGAATACCAAGGGTCTGTTATCCAAAGCCTTTCTGAACGTAAGGGTGAAATGTTGGATATGATTTCAACTGGTAATGGTCAAACTCGCTTGGTCTTCCTTGTTCCTGCGCGTGGTTTGATTGGATACTCAACTGAGTTCTTGTCAATGACTCGTGGTTACGGTATCATGAACCATACCTTCGACCAATACTTGCCATTGATTCCAGGTGAAATTGGTGGTCGTCACCGTGGTGCCCTTGTTTCTATCGATGCTGGTAAGGCTACAACTTACTCAATCATGTCTATCGAAGAACGAGGTACGATCTTTGTCAACCCAGGTACTGAGGTTTATGAAGGAATGATCATCGGTGAAAACTCTCGTGAAAATGACTTGACAGTTAACATCACTAAGGCGAAACAAATGACTAACGTTCGTTCAGCTACTAAGGACCAAACAGCTGTTATCAAGACACCTCGTATCTTGACCCTTGAAGAGTCTCTTGAGTTCTTGAACGACGATGAGTACATGGAAGTAACGCCTGAGTCTATCCGTTTGCGTAAACAAATCCTTAACAAGGCAGAGCGTGAGAAAGCTAACAAGAAGAAAAAATCAGCTGAATAAGAGCTAGAAAGAGATAAAGATGGTTTATTTAATCATAGGACTCCTCTTATTACTACTCTATGTATTTGCGACACCACAAAGCATTAAAGGGACAGTCAATATCGTCCTTGTCGTCTTTGCTTTCGTAGCACTTTTGATTTTGCTGATGTTGTCTGTTCTGCAAATCTTTCAGCTACCGACAGAATTCTTCATCGCAGTCGCTATGCTCTTCCTAGCATACTTTAGCTTGCGAGATATTACCCTTATGTCGGTTAGTAAAAGTAAAAGAAGATAAAAAGAGAGTTTTGGCTCTCTTTTTGCTTGTTAGAATGCTGAATCTGAGCATTTTCGTTTAGAATTATTTCCATAAAAATGGTAAAATAGTAAGAGTAGAAATGGAGTTCGAGACATGAAAGTAATAGATCAATTTAAAAATAAGAAAGTCCTTGTTTTAGGTTTGGCTAAGTCTGGTGAATCTGCAGCTCGTTTGTTGGACAAGCTAGGTGCCATTGTGACAGTAAATGATGGGAAGCCTTTCGAGGACAATCCAGCTGCCCAAAGTTTACTGGAAGAAGGGATCAAGGTTATCACAGGTGGCCATCCTTTGGAACTCTTGGATGAAGAGTTTGCCCTTATGGTGAAAAATCCAGGCATCCCATATAGTAATCCCATGATTGAAAAGGCTTTGGCCAAGGGAATTCCAGTCTTGACTGAGGTGGAATTGGCTTACTTGATTTCAGAAGCACCAATTATTGGTATCACAGGTTCAAATGGAAAAACAACCACAACGACCATGATTGGGGAAGTTTTGACTGCTGCTGGGCAACATGGTCTTTTATCAGGAAATATCGGCTATCCAGCTAGTCAAGTGGCCCAAACTGCGTCAGATAAGGACACTCTTGTCATGGAACTTTCTTCTTTCCAACTCATGGGTGTGCAAGAATTTCATCCAGAGATTGCGGTTATTACCAACCTCATGCCAACTCATATCGATTACCATGGTTCTTTTGAGGAATATGTAGCAGCCAAGTGGAATATCCAGAACAAGATGACAGTGGCTGATTTCCTTGTCTTGAACTTTAACCAAGACTTGGCAAAAGAATTGGCTACTAAAACACAAGCTACAGTTGTACCATTCTCAACACAGGAAAAGGTTGATGGAGCTTATTTGGAAGATGGTCAGCTCTACTTCCGTGGGGAAGTGGTCATGGCAGCGAATGAAATCGGAGTTCCAGGTAGCCACAATGTGGAAAATGCCCTTGCGACGATTGCTGTAGCCAAGCTTCGTGGTGTGGACAACCAAACCATTAAAGAAACTCTTTCAGCCTTTGGTGGTGTCAAACACCGTCTCCAATTTGTGGATGAAATCAAGGGTGTCAAATTCTATAATGATAGCAAGTCAACCAATATCTTGGCTACTCAGAAAGCCTTGTCAGGATTTGACAACAGCAAGGTCGTCTTGATTGCAGGTGGTTTGGACCGTGGTAATGAGTTTGACGAATTGGTTCCAGACATTACTGGACTCAAGAAGATGGTCATCCTGGGTCAGTCTGCCGAACGTGTTAAACGGGCAGCAGACAAGGCAGGTGTGGCTTATGTGGATGCGACTGATATTGCAGATGCGACCCGCAAGGCTTACGAGCTTGCGACTCAAGGAGATGTAGTCCTTCTCAGTCCTGCCAATGCCAGCTGGGATATGTATGCTAACTTTGAAGTACGTGGCGACCTCTTTATCGACACAGTAGCGGAGTTAAAGGAATAGTATGAAAAAAATTGTCTTTACAGGTGGGGGGACGGTTGGACACGTGACCCTCAACCTTCTGTTAATGCCCAAGTTCATCGAAGATGGATGGGAAGTCCACTATATCGGGGACAAGCGTGGGATTGAACACCAAGAAATCCTCAAGTCGGGTCTAGATGTCATCTTTCATTCCATTGCGACTGGAAAATTGCGTCGTTATTTCTCTTGGCAAAATATGCTGGACGTCTTCAAAGTTGGATGGGGAATTGTCCAGTCGCTCTTTATCATGTTACGACTTCGTCCACAGGCCCTTTTTTCAAAGGGAGGCTTTGTCTCTGTACCGCCTGTTATCGCAGCACGTGTGTCAGGAGTACCTGTCTTTATTCACGAATCTGACCTATCTATGGGATTGGCCAATAAAATCGCCTATAAATTTGCGACCAAGATGTATTCAACTTTTGAACAAGCTTCAAGTTTGTCTAAGGTTGAGCATGTGGGAGCAGTGACCAAGGTTTCAGATCAAAAAACTCTAGAACCAGATGAATTGGTGGATATTCAAACCCACTTTAATCCCCAATTGCCAACAGTGCTGTTTGTCGGCGGTTCAGCAGGAGCTCGTGTCTTTAACCAATTGGTGACAGACCATAAGAAAGAACTGACAGAACGCTACAATATTATCAATTTAACTGGAGATTCTAGTCTGAACGAGTTGAGCCAAAATCTTTTTCGTGTTGACTATGTGACCAATCTCTATCAACCCTTGATGGAATTGGCTGACATTGTTGTGACACGAGGTGGCGCCAATACGATTTTTGAGCTCTTGGCCATGGCAAAATTACATGTCATTGTGCCACTTGGTCGTGAAGCTAGTCGTGGTGACCAGATTGAAAATGCAGCCTACTTTGTAAAAAAAGGCTATGCAGAAGAGCTTCAAGAAAGCGATTTGACCTTGGACAGTTTAGAAGAGAAGCTTGCTCACCTACTAAGTCACAAGGAAGACTACCAAGCCAAGATGAAGGCTTCTAAGGAATTGAAATCTCTAGCAGATTTTTATCAACTATTGAAAAAAGATTTATCATAAGGAAAGTAAATGTCAAAAGATAAGAAAAATGAGGGCAAAGAAATCCTCGAAGAATTTAAAGAGTTATCAGAATGGCAGAAACGAAACCAAGAATATCTAAAAAAGAAGGCTGAAGAAGAGGCGGCCCTAGCTGAGGAGAAGGAAAAGGAAAGACAAGCTCGAATGGCTTCAAAATCTGAAAAGTCAGATGCAACCGAGGACCAAGAGAGTGAATCTGATCCAAAAGACCCAGAATCAGCTAAGGAAGAGTCTGAAGAAAAAGTAGAAGAGTCAGAAGACGTCAAAAAAGAAGTACCCAAAGAAGAACCAAAATCCAAAGAGCCAAAGAAACAGAATAAACAGGATAAAAAAATAGAAAAAAAGCCTGTGAAGGAAAAACCGGTCAAACCGAAAATTCCAGGAGTTCATATCTGGCGGGCTATCTCGATTTTGTTTCTCAGTCTGATTTTATTGGTTGTCTCTGCTTATTTGCTTAGTCCTTATGCGACCATGAAGGATATTCGTGTTGAGGGAACAGTGCAAACTACAGCTGATGATATTCGACAGGCTTCAGGCATTCAGGATTCGGATTATACGATTAACCTTCTGCTAGATAAGGCAAAATATGAAGAGCAGATCAAGTCTAACTATTGGGTTGAATCAGCTCAGCTTGCCTATCAATTTCCAACTAAGTTTACTATTAAGGTTAAGGAATACGATATTGTTGCCTACTATGTTTCTGGTGAAAATCATTATCCTATTCTTTCCAGTGGTCAGCTTGAAACCAGTTCTGTGAGTTTGGTGAGTCTGCCAGAAACTTATATATCAGTTCTCTTTAATGACAGCGAACAAATCAAAACCTTTACGTCAGAACTTGCTCAAATTAGTCCAGAACTCAAGGCGGCTATCCAGAAGGTGGAATTAGCCCCAAGCAAGGTCACATCAGATTTAATTCGATTGACTATGAATGATTCGGACGAAGTTTTGGTTCCCCTTTCTGAAATGAGTAAGAAATTGCCTTATTATAGTAAGATTAAGCCTCAATTGTCAGAACCAAGTGTGGTCGACATGGAAGCTGGAATTTACAGTTACACTGTGGCGGATAAATTAATTATGGAGGCTGAGGAAAAAGCCAAACAAGAGGCCAAGGAAGCTGAGAAGAAACAGAAAGAGGAAGAGAAGAAAAGACTGGAAGAACAGCAGAATAAACTAGAAGAGGAAAGGAAAAAGCTGGAGGAAGAGGGCAATCAAAACCAAACGACCCGACGTTCATCGCGCCGCTAGGTTTAGCTTTTCTCCTATAGCTCTTTAGTGATCAAGTTTTTACTTGACAAGTGCTAGTAGAAATAATAGAATAGTAAAAAACCTTTAAAGCAGTCCAGAGAGGCAGCTAAGGTTAGACGGTGAAAGGGTGGAGACTACCCATTTTTCGTGGAACCTTGCTGTTGGCAGGTTCCTTTTTTCGTGGCTTCTTGTGGCCAGACTCTCTCACTAGCAAAGGTAAAAGGAGAAACCTATGCGAGAACATCGTCCAGTTATTGCTCTTGATTTTCCTAGTTTTGAGGCGGTCAAGGAATTCTTAGCTCTTTTTCCAGCAGAAGAAAGCCTTTATCTTAAGGTAGGGATGGAGCTTTATTACGCAACGGGGCCTGAGATTGTGTCTTACTTGAAAGGCTTGGGGCACAGTGTCTTTTTGGATCTCAAGCTGCATGACATTCCCAATACAGTCAAGTCAGCCATGAAGGTCCTGTCTCAGCTTGGTGTGGATATGACAAATGTTCATGCGGCTGGGGGTGTAGAGATGATGAAGGCGGCGCGTGAAGGTCTTGGAAGTCAAGCAAAATTGATAGCTGTAACGCAGCTTACATCAACGTCAGAAACTCAGATGCAGGACTTTCAAAATATCCAAACCAGCCTGCAAGAGTCTGTAATACATTATGCCAAGAAGACAGCTGAAGCTGGCTTGGATGGTGTCGTTTGCTCGGCTAAGGAAGTACAACTCATCAAGCAGGCCACCAATCCAGATTTTATCTGTCTGACACCGGGCATTCGTCCTGCAGGTGCTGCAGTAGGAGATCAAAAACGCGTCATGACGCCAGCGGATGCTTATCAAATCGGTAGTGACTATATCGTAGTGGGACGTCCCATTACCCAAGCTGAGAATCCTGTTGCAGCTTATCATGCCATCAAGGATGAATGGACACAGGACTGGAATTAAAGAACTAGATTAGAAAAATAAAAGGAGAATACCATGACACTTGCTAAAGATATCGCTAGCCACCTCTTAAAAATCCAAGCCGTTTACCTCAAACCAGAGGAGCCTTTCACTTGGGCATCTGGTATCAAGTCACCGATTTACACTGATAATCGTGTGACACTAGCCTATCCAGAAACTCGTACCTTAATTGAAAATGGTTTTGTAGATGCTATTAAAGAATCCTTTCCTGAGGTAGAAGTGATTGCAGGAACTGCAACAGCAGGGATTCCACACGGAGCTATTATTGCTGATAAGATTGATTTACCTTTTGCCTACATCCGTAGCAAACCAAAAGATCACGGTGCTGGTAATCAAATCGAAGGCCGCGTAGCTCAGGGTCAAAAAATGGTAGTGGTTGAAGATCTTATTTCAACAGGTGGTTCTGTTCTCGAAGCCGTAGCAGCAGCCAAGCGAGAAGGAGCAGATGTGCTTGGTGTAGTAGCAATTTTCAGTTACCAATTGCCAAAAGCAGATAAGAACTTCTCAGATGCAGGTGTCAAACTTGTGACGCTTTCTAACTACAGTGAACTCATTCACCTAGCCCAAGAAGAAGGCTATATCACACCAGAAGGACTCGACCTCCTAAAACGCTTTAAAGAAGACCAAGAAAATTGGCAAAATGTTTAAAACATAGAAAAACAGGTAGTCGCTAGGATTACCTGATTTCTTTTTGTGATGTTTTGAATGTTATACTCAATGAAAATCAAAGAGCAAACTAGGAAGCTAGCCACAGACAGTACTTGAGTACGGCAAGGCGAAGCTGACGTGGTTTGAAGAGATTTTCGAAGAGTATTAGTCAACTTTTCCGCCTTCAACAACTAGGTCATCTGCTTTAGCAGCGTCACCGTAGGTTGGATGAAGTGTTTTTTCATAGGCCTTGTGGAAGAAGTTTTCCTTACCTAATTTTTCAATATCTTTATTGATGAAGTCTAGCAATTCTTGGTTCCCTTTTTGAACTGCTGCTGCAATGGTATCTGGATTACCAAGAGAAGTAATTCCTACTTCAAATCCTTTGTTTTCAAGCGCCCAAGCTAGGACTTCAGTATTGTCAGTAGAGAAGGCATCTCCACGTCCGTCAAGAAGGGCTTGGTAAGAGTCACTGTATTGGTCGTATTTTTGAAGTTTGATTTCTGGATGATTCTTTTCAAAATAAGTCTCAGCAGTCGTTCCTTTTGTAACAATCAAAGTTTTACCTTCAAGTTGTTTGACGTCTGTAATGAGACCAGTCTTAGGTGATACGATACCCAGAGAGACTTTCATGTATGGAAGGGCAAAATCAACTTGTTTCTTACGTTCGTCAGTCACTGTAAAGTTGGCAAGGGTAATATCCACCTTGTTTGAAATCAAGTATTCAGCACGGTTGGCAGCATCGACTGAAACGTATTTAACCTTGACACCAAAGTCTTGAGCCAGTTGGTTCCCCAATTCGATATCGTAACCTTGGTAGGAACCGTCATTGTCAACGTAGCCAAACGGTTTCTTGTCTCCAAATACGGCGATTCGTAGTTCACCGCTTTTTTTGATTTCATCAATAGTGCGTGCCTTGGCAGTCGTTTTTCCAGATGATGAGCCAGCATTTCCACCTGAGCTACAAGCTGAGACAAAGATAAGGGCAAAGGCAAGTGCCAAAACAGTTAAGAGTGGTTTGATTAGTTTCATAAGAATCTCCTTTATAGATATGAGCCAAATTGGCTAAAGTCAAAGACGTTTAAGAATTCCTGAGCTCGTTTAGTTTGCGGATTGGTGAAGAAATCTTGAGCCCTTCCTTCTTCAGCAATCTTCCCTTGGTCTAGGAAGATAATCCGATCGGCAATTGCTTGGGCAAACTGCATTTCATGGGTTACTAAAATCATGGTACGGCCTTCTTGGGCCAAATCATTGATAAGTTCCAGAACCTCCCGCACCATTTCTGGATCCAGCGAAGCAGTCACTTCGTCAAAGAGGATAATTTCTGGGTGCATGAGGAGGGCACGGACAATTGCAACCCGTTGCTTCTGTCCACCAGACAATTGACGTGCGAAGCTATGTTGTTTATCTAGCAAACCGACACGTTCCAGTAGTTGCAAAGCTTCTTCAGTTACTTCCTTCTTATCGCGTCCTTGAGCCTTGATAGGGCCTAGGATGAGATTTTGAAGGACATCCAGATGGGGAAAGAGTTCATAGCTTTGAAAAACCATGCCAATCTTTTGGCGAACTAGGTGAAAGTCTTTTTTATTTTCAACGATAGACTGACCATCCAGAAGGATATCTCCACCTTGAATACTTTCTAATCCATTGAGGCAACGAAGGAGGGTACTTTTCCCACAACCAGATGGCCCTAGGATGACCACAACTTCCCCTTTTTTGATATCTAGAGAAAGACCTTGGAGGATAGGATTGTCTCCGAAGGATTTTTTTAGCTCCTTGATTTCTAAAATAGTTTCAGACATTTAGTTCCTCCAATGTTTTTCTAAGTGAGTGGATAGTTTGGAAATAGGAAAGCAGACTGCGAAATACAAGACCAGGATGGTTCCATAAATCCAAAAGGAAGCAGTTGGGATAGTCAGGCGATTGCTATCGATGATTTGTTGTCCAACCTTGGTCACTTCAACAACCCCAATCAGGACAACCAAGGAAGTCGTTTTAATCATCCGAGTGACAAGATTGATCGCTTGTGGAAGTAGTCTTCTCAAGACCTGTGGGATGATGATGTGGTAGTAAAGTTGAATATTGGTCAAGCCCAGTGCTTGTCCACTTTCAAACTGATGTTTAGGGAGGGAAGTGATAGCTCCACGGACTAAGTCCCCCATTTCAGCTGTTCCCCAGAGGGTAAAAACGATAATAGCAGAAATCTCACCTGAGATATTGATATTAAAGTTTCGAGCCAAGCCAAAGTAAACGATGAAAAGTAGAACAAGCTGGGGCATAATACGGATGAATTCCAGATACAATCGTGTTAAAAATCGTACGATTCTAGAATGGGAGGTCATGATGATTCCCATGACTGTTCCGAATATCATGGATAAGAGGACAGACAGGATAGAAATTCCAATCGTAACGCCCAATCCCTGTAAGATTCTCAGGAGATTATTTCCCTGAAAGAGTACTTGGATTCCCGAATCCTGCATGGCGGAGCCTCCTTTCTATCCAGCTAAAGACCAGTGAGATGGGGAGCAGCATAATCAGGTAAGCAACTACCAACATAGCTAGCGCAATGTCTGTCTCATAGTAGAGCCCAATCAAGTCCTTGGCGACGTACATGAGGTCAGCCAAAGCCACTGCTGAGAAAACAGAGGTTTCCTTGATGAGGAAAATGACATTGGCACTAAAAGACGGTAGGGCAACCGCTGTTGCTTGCGGAAGAACCACATAGCGAAAGACCTGTAGAGGTGTCAGACCGATAGCGAGGCCAATCTCTTGCTGGGTTTGACTGACGGCTTCCAGCCCACTTCGGAAAGATTCTGCCATATAGGAGCCTCCTAAAAAGACCAGTCCTAAAGTGGCACAGACTTCTGAAGATAGGACAATCCCCATTCGGGGAAGACCGAAGTAGAGAAAGAAGAGTTGAATCAAAAGGGGCGTATTGCGTGACAATTCGATATAGGCTGTCGCTACTTGCGCCAAAATAGGAATTCGATAATGCCGGATGATACTAACGATTAAACCGAGCAGAAAGGATCCCAAAATTCCCCAAACTGCAATATGCAAGGTCAGAAAGAATGCCTTTTGATATAGTGGTAGATATTGTTCAACAATGGACCAATCCAAAAATAGAACCTCCCATCTAGAAATAATACAGTTATTGTAGCACTTAAAATCTCCTTTGGATAATATGTATTTTTTATTGCCGTTATAAGGATTTTTTATCATAGAAATAAAATTTCTGAAATTTACAAACAAAATATTTGAAAAGTTTTGAAAAAAGAGTTAAGATATTTTTGTAATATACAAAGTAAACGCTTACTTATCAAGGAGGACATTTTATGTCATACAAAACAAGCAATGCAGAAGGTCATGTAGATTTCATCAATACCTATGATTTGGAACCAATGGCGCAACAAGTTATCCCTAAAGCAGCATTTGGCTATATCGCTAGTGGGGCGGAAGATACTTTCACTTTACGTGAGAATATTCGTGCCTTTAACCACAAACTCATCGTTCCTCATACGCTTTGTGATGTTGAAAATCCAAGTACAGAGATTGAATTTGCAGGTGAAAAATTGTCTTCACCAATCATCATGGCGCCTGTTGCGGCTCATAAATTAGCAAATGAACAGGGTGAAGTGGCTACTGCGCGTGGTGTGCATGAGTTTGGTTCCCTCTATACAACCAGCTCTTACTCTACTGTAGACCTTCCAGAAATTACGGAGGCCCTTCAAGGGACACCTCACTGGTTCCAATTTTACTTTAGTAAAGATGACGGGATTAACCGCCACATCATGGACCGTGTGAAGGCTGAAGGTTATAAAGCGATTGTCTTGACGGCAGATGCTACTGTAGGGGGCAATCGTGAGGTGGACAAACGTAATGGTTTTGTTTTCCCAGTTGGCATGCCGATTGTTGAAGAATACCTGCCAGAAGGCGCTGGAAAATCAATGGACTTTGTTTACAAATCAGCTAAACAACGCTTGTCTCCACGTGATGTAGAATTTATCGCTGAATACTCAGGACTTCCTGTTTATGTCAAGGGACCACAATGCCGTGAGGACGTTGAACGTTCGCTTGCTGCAGGAGCTTCTGGTATCTGGGTAACCAACCACGGTGGCCGTCAAATCGACGGTGGACCAGCTGCCTTTGACTCACTTCAAGAAGTCGCAGAAGCAGTTGATAAACGCGTGCCAATTGTCTTTGACTCAGGTATTCGTCGTGGTCAGCACGTCTTTAAAGCCTTGGCTTCAGGAGCAGACTTGGTAGCTATTGGTCGCCCTGTGATCTATGGTTTGGCTCTCGGTGGTAGTGTTGGTGTGCGTCAAGTCTTTGAACACTTGAATGCAGAATTGAAGACAGTCATGCAGTTATCTGGAACTCAGACTATTGAAGATGTCAAACACTTCAAACTTCGTCACAACCCATACAACCCAACTTTCCCAGTTGACCCACGTGACTTAAAATTGTATTGATAAAACAGCTTGCCTCCACTAAGTGTGGAGGTTTTTGCTTGTGTTTTAATAAAGGGAAATCGTATCAAAATCTATATAAATATATTTTCTAGTCAAATATCTTGATAAGGTTTTCAATTTCTGTTATACTAGTCCAGTAATTAAATAATAAAGACATTTGGGGTGCTTTAGGCTGAGATGATACCCATTGAACCTGATACAGTTAATACTGGCGAAGGGAAATGTGAACAGTTTTTTCGTATGGCGAAATGAACGATCTAATCTTGTAAGTCAACTCTAATTCTTGATTGTAATTGGAGTTTTTTTGTTTATATAAACTGGAGAGGCTTGTTTAAGTAGCTCTCTGCAAATGCCCTCAATTTTCTTAAAAAGTATCAAGTGGAATTACGATTTTGCTTGGTATCTCTTGGTATTTTATTGATTACTAGAGCGTAAAGAGAGGAAAAGTAAATATGGAAACACAAGACTATGCATTTGAGTCAGGTTTGACTGTTGGAGAATTATTAAAAAACAGTCAGAAGGATTGGCAAGCTGCAATCAATCATCGTTTTGTTAAGGAACTTTTTGCGGGGACAATTGAGAATAAGGTCTTAAAAGAATACTTGATTCAAGATTATCACTTCTTTGATGCCTTCTTATCCATGCTGGGTGCCTGCGTAGCCCACGCAGACCAGCTTGAATCCAAACTTCGTTTTGCCAAGCAACTAGGCTTTCTTGAAGCAGATGAAGACGGTTATTTCCAAAAGGCTTTCAAAGAGTTAAAAGTAGCAGAGAATGACTATGTAGGAGTGACCTTGCACCCTGTAACAAAAGCGTTTCAGGATTTAATGTATTCGGCAGTAGCTTCATCAGACTATGCTCATCTTTTGGTCATGCTGGTCATTGCAGAAGGTCTCTATTTAGATTGGGGTTCTAAAGATTTGGCTCTACCTGAAGCCTATATTCATTCGGAATGGATCAATCTCCACAGAGGTCCTTTCTTTGCAGAGTGGGTTCAATTTCTGGTTGACGAACTCAATCGTGTCGGGGAAGGTCGAGAAGATTTGACAGAACTTCAGGAACGCTGGAATCAAGCAGTCGCTTTAGAATTAGCATTTTTTGATATTGGTTATGAATTATAAGACAGATGTAATCTTTTTATGTAGCTTAAAAGAATTAAGTGACAAAATATATAAATATATTTTTCAGTCAAATATCTTGCTAGGGCTTTCAATTTCTGTTATACTGGTGCAGTAATTAAATAATAAAGACATTTGGGGTGCTTTAGGCTGAGATGATACCCATTGAACCTGATACAGTTAAGACTGGCGAAGGGAAATGTGAAATGGTTTTGTGTTTGTAGAAACTAACCATCTAATCTTGTAAGCTGAACTCTAATTTCTATTTGTAATTAGAGTTTTTTCTTTTAAGAAACTGGATGAAGATGATACAAAGCATTTAGGTAGGTCTCCTTGAATGCTCCACTTTTCTTTAAAAAGGAGTTTTTTATGTTGAAAAAATGGCAGTTAAAAGATGTTATTTTACTTGCTTTCTTGTCTATCTTTTTTGGTGGCGTTTTTGTGGGATCTGGCTATCTGTTTGACATCCTCACCCTGATTTTAGCCCCTCTTGGCTTGCAGGCCTTTGCCAATGAAATCCTCTTTGGTCTCTGGTGTATGGCTGCGCCTATTGCTGCAATCTTTGTTCCAAGAGTCGGAAGTGCAACGATTGGTGAAGTGCTAGCTGCGCTTGCTGAAGTCCTTTATGGTAGTCAATTTGGTCTAGGTGCCCTTTTGTCCGGCTTGGTTCAAGGTTTGGGAAGTGAACTTGGTTTTATCGTAACCAAGAATCGCTATGAAAGTTGGCTCTCTCTAACTGCTAATAGTATTGGGATTACGCTTGTTAGCTTTGTCTATGAATACATTAAGTTAGGTTACTATGCCTTCTCCCTTCCTTTTGTTCTTTCCTTACTAG
Source organism: Streptococcus sp. (assembly GCA_019414935.1). GTDB lineage: Bacteria > Bacillota > Bacilli > Lactobacillales > Streptococcaceae > Streptococcus. The sequence continues at coordinate 10,002 of DXLD01000004.1, read as the reverse complement.
TGGTACGTTTTATTTCCGTCTTTTTCTTCTGCACCATCTTAGTTCGTGCCATTGTCAAACTTTATCATCAGTTTGCAGCTGGGGGCAAGGCATAGATGGGGCTGGAACTACGAGCGATTCAGTCCCCAATCTTCTCTGAGCCGCTTGATTTTACTTTTCATGCGCAAGCCTTTACCTTGTTAGTTGGGAGCAGTGGTTCAGGAAAATCTAGTCTTTTTCAAATGATTGCCCAAGTCAGTTCTCTTCCCTATAGCGGTCAAGTCCTGATAGATGGGAGCGAGGTCAGTCAGCTTTCTATCATCGAACGTGTCCAGACGGTTGGTATTCTCTTTCAAAATCCCAATCATCAATTTACCATGGAGAACTTGTTTGAGGAGCTGGTTTTTACCTTGGAAAATATTGGGTATCCTGTTCAGGAAATTGATTCTAAAATAGCAGAGGTTGTCCAGCAATGTCGCTGTGAGAAGATCTTGCACCGTCCAATTCATCACTTATCAGGTGGGGAAAAGCAAAAGGCTGCTTTGGCTGTTCTTTTTGCTATGAATCCTAGGGTCTATCTCTTGGATGAGCCCTTTGCTTCTATTGACCGCAAGAGCAGGATAGAGATCTTGGAGATCCTAAAAGAATTGGCCTCTAATGGGAAGACGGTTATTTTGTGCGACCATGATTTAACGGACTATGAAGCCTATATTGACCATATGGTGGAGCTAAGAGATGGCCAACTAAGGGAAGTGTTTCAAATCCCTACCTCTGAGATGACTCAGGTTTCTTCAAAGGAAGTTGCTTCTAGCCCAGAACTGTTTCATATGGATAGAACGACTTGTGAGCTGGATAAGCGTCCCCTCTTTTCAATTGCGGATTTCACATTCTACCAAGGGATTTCCTGTATCTTGGGTGATAATGGTGTTGGGAAATCAACCCTTTTTCGCTCCATTCTACAGTTTCAGAAGTGTAAAGGACGAATTACTTGGAGGGGGACAGTCCTGAAAAAGAAAAAGAATTTGTATAGTGACCTGACGGGTGTTGTTCAGGAGGCTGAGAAACAGTTTATCCGAGTTAGTCTGCGAGAGGAACTTCAATTAGATGGAGCTGATTCTGAAAGAAATCAGCGGATTTTTCAAACTTTACGATATTTTGATTTGGAGCAGGCACTCGATAAGAGTCCCTATCAATTAAGTGGTGGTCAGCAAAAGATTCTTCAGCTCTTGACTATCTTAACTAGCAAGGCTTCTGTGATCTTGCTGGATGAACCTTTTGCAGGTTTGGATGATAGAGCTTGCCATTATTTTTGTCAGTGGATTCTGGAGGAGAGAAATCAAGGAAGAAGTTTTTTGATGATTACACATCGTTTAGATCCCTTAATCACTGTGGTTGATTATTGGATTGAGATGACTAGTCAGGGTCTCAGTCATGTGAAAGCAGTGACAATTACTAAACCAATCACATCTCAGAGTAGCAATACCCAAGGGGAGGTGAGATAGTATGGTCAAAGTAGCAACCCAGACACCGATTATCAGTCTCTTCTTGCTGATTTTATCTTTGGAAACATCTTTCATTCCTTCGATTGCTTTGAATCTTTCGGTAGTCGCATTTTGCATTCTCTTTATGCTCTATTTCCGTCGATTTAAAGTATTGGCTTGGATGATTCTGCTCGCCATTTTGCCATCTTTGGCAAACTACTGGGCAGTTCAGTTACATGGAGATGCTTCGCAGGCAGTGATGCTTGGAACGAGGGCCTTTGTGACCGTTTGTATTGGTCTTGTCTTTGTTTCCAGTATTTCCCTAAAAGAGCTTCTTTTGTACTTGGCTCAAAAGGGGTTATCACGGTCTTGGGCCTATGCCTTGATTGTGGTATTCAATTCCTTCCCTCTTATCCAGCAAGAAATCAAGTCTCTCAAGGAAGCGTGCTTATTACGCGGTCAAGAACTGCATTTTTGGTCTCCCTTGATTTACAGCAAGGTTCTGATGACAGTCTTTAGGTGGCGCCATTTTTACCTGAGAGCCCTATCGGCGCATGGATATGACGAACATGCACAGGTGGAGAATCGCTATCGGACTTTTTATATTCCTAAAAAAACAAAATTAATCTACCTACTTTTCTTTTTATTGCTTCAAACCAGTCTATTTTTATAAAGGAGTTATTATGGAATTTACAGATATTGCGATGGAATTATCCAAGGAAGCTTGGCAGGCGTCCTTTCATCACCCCTTTGTTTTACAGTTGCAAGAGGGAAATTTAGAACCTGCAATTTTCCGCTACTACTTGATTCAGGATGCTTACTATCTTAAGGCCTTCTCAGAAGCCTATCATCTCTTGGCTGAAAAGACTTCAAACCAAGAGATGAAGAGACTCTTGAAACAAAATGCTCAGAGTCTAGTGGAGGGTGAGTTATTTATCCGCCAACAATTTTTCAAGGAATTGGAAATCAGCGATCAGGAAATGGAGCAACATCCAATCGCTCCAACCTGCTATCATTATATCTCTCATATTTATCGGCAATTTGAAGAAGCAAATCAAGCCATCGCTTTTGCAAGTTTGCTGCCTTGTCCTTGGTTATACCATGATATAGGCAAATCCCTTAATCTTAAACCGTCACCCAATCCTCTCTACCAGCGATGGATTGAAACTTATATTACGGATGAGTTGGAGCAGCAGATCAGAGAGGAAGAAACTCTGGTCAATCAACTCTATCGAGAAAGTGACGAGACAGACAAGCAAAAAATGCTAGATGCCTTTCATATCAGTGTTCATATGGAAGCTAAGTTTTGGGAAATGGCCTACCAACACCAGACATGGAAGAGTGATTTACAGTCTTTAGAAAAAGGAGAAGAATAGAAACATGAGAAAGCACCAATTACAAGTTCACAAATTAACCATTTTATCCATGATGATTGCCCTTGATGTAGTCCTAACACCTATCTTTCGGATTGAGGGAATGGCACCGATGTCCAGTGTAGTCAATATTCTAGCAGGAATCATGATGGGACCTGTTTATGCTTTGGTCATGGCTACAGTGACAGCCTTTATCCGTATGACGACTCAAGGGATTCCGCCTTTAGCTCTCACAGGAGCGACTTTTGGAGCCCTTCTAGCAGGTCTCTTTTATAAGTATGGTCGAAAATTTCATTATTCCGCTCTAGGAGAAATTTTGGGAACAGGTATTATTGGTTCTATTGTTTCCTATCCTGTTATGGTACTCTTTACAGGATCAGCCGCTAAGCTTAGCTGGTTTATCTACACTCCTCGATTTTTCGGAGCAACCTTGATTGGTACAGCGATTTCCTTTATTGCCTTTCGATTTTTAATCAAGCAGGAATTCTTTAAAAAAGTGCAGGGATATTTCTTTGCTGAAAGGATAGACTGATGCTGGAATTATCAAATCCTTTTCCTTTGGAAACGACTTCCCTCATTCACTGCATTACCAATGAAATTTCTTGTGAGATGCTGGCAAATGGGATTTTGGCTCTGGGATGCAAACCTGTCATGGCAGATGATCCTCGTGAGGTTCTTGATTTTACTAAGCAAAGCCAGGCACTCTTCATCAATTTGGGGCATTTGTCAGCTGAGAAGGAAAAAGCAATCCGTATGGCAGCTTCTTATGCAAATCAAGCTGGTCTCCCAATGGTAGTTGATGCGGTTGGAGTAACAGCTTCAGTCATTCGTAAGAGCTTAGTCAGAGACCTTTTAGACTATAGACCTACGGTCCTTAAAGGAAACATGTCAGAAATCCGAAGTCTTGTTGGCTTAAAACACCACGGCGTTGGGGTCGATGCGAGTGCTAAAGATCAAGAAACTGAAGATTTACTTCAAGTCTTGAAAGACTGGTGTCAGACCTATCCAGGTATGTCATTCTTAGTCACAGGCCCCAAGGACCTCATCGTTTCGAAGAATCAGGTCGCTTTACTGGAGAATGGCTGTGCTGAATTAGACTGGATAACAGGGACAGGAGACTTGGTTGGAGCTTTAACAGCTGTTTTTCTCAGCCAAGGAAAAACTGCCTTTGAAGCTGCTTGCTTAGCAGTCTCTTATCTCAATATCTCTGCTGAGAGAATAGTTGTTCAAGGAATGGGATTGGAAGATTTTCGATACCAAGTACTCAATCAGCTTTCGCTCCTCAAAAGAGATGAAAACTGGCTAGATGCTATCAAAGGAGATGTTTATGAATAGAGAGGCGCTTAGATTCTATCTAGTAACCAATCGCTACCAAGATTCCTTGGAAAGCTTTCTTGAAAAGGTTGAGACGGCCTGCCGTTCAGGAGTTACCATAGTCCAATTACGAGAAAAAAATCTTACAACCAATCAATATTATCAACTGGCAAAACAAGTTAAGGAAATAACAGATGCCTATCAGATACCCTTGATCATTGATGATCGTTTGGATGTCTGTCTTGCGGTTGATGCTGCTGGTCTGCATATTGGTGACGATGAACTACCAGTTTCGGTTGCCCGCAAAGTCCTAGGTCCTGAAAAAATCCTCGGTGTCACTGCTAAAACGATTAAAAGAGCCCTCGAAGCAGAAGAAGGAGGTGCGGATTACTTGGGGACAGGAGCTATTTTTCCGACGACCACCAAGGAAAATGCGCCTATCACCCTGATTTCAACCTTGAAAACAATTTGCCAAAGGGTTACCATTCCAGTAGTTGCTATTGGGGGCTTGACGTCAGAGAACATTGACCAGCTTGCAGCAACTGGCATAGCTGGAGTAGCTGTAGTGCGTGATTTGATGCAGGCAGAAGATATTGAGGCAAAAACGCAAGCCTTTTTGACAAAGTTGGATGACATTATTTTCTAATTAATACTCACTGAAAATCAAAGAGCAAACTAGGAAGCTCGCCGCAGGTTGCTCAAAGCACAGCTTTGAGGTTGCAGATAAAGCTGATGTAGTTTGAAGAGATTTTCAAAGAGTACAAAAACTCTCTAATTCCCTTAAAGTGGGAACTAGAGAGTTTTTTTAATCTTTAAAGCTTGTATGGTTGACTGGACCAGAACCATGACCGAGTTGAGGGGCGTCTTGGATGGCTTTCGTGATAAAGGCCTTGGCCTTATCGACTGCTTGATAGAGGGTTTTCCCCTTGGCTAGTTCAGCTGTAATCACTGCAGCAAAGGTACATCCTGTACCATGTGTATGACAGGTTTGAATTCGTGGACTTTCCCAGACAAATTGGTCATCCTTGGTAAAGAGGAAATCCTTGGCACCGCCTTCGAGATGCCCACCTTTGATTACCACAGACTGAGGACCAAATTCTTTTAAAATCAGGCGACCGGCACGCTGCATGTCTTCAGGATCATGGATTGAAAAACCAACAATCTCTTCTGCCTCAGGAAGATTGGGTGTGATGATGGTTGCAAGGGGAAGCAGGTTTGTTTTTAGGTAGCTTCTGGCACTGGTATCAATCAGGGTGTCACCGCTTGTTGCGACCATAACAGGGTCAAGGACGTAGGGACAGTCCAGCTTTTTAAGATAGGGCTGGATGATCTCCATGATTTCAGTAGTTGCCAACATCCCTGTTTTTACAGCCTGGGGTTTAATATCTGAAAAGACACTCTCCAATTGGGCTTTCAACATTTGAGGAGAAACGTGCTCGATTAGCTGAACGCCTCTGGTATTTTGAGCGACAAGACTGGTTACAACGGCCATTCCATAGACATCTCTAGCTTGGAACGACTTTAAATCAGCCATAATGCCAGCGCCACCACTAGGGTCAGTCCCTGCAATGGTCAAAGCAACGGGTAAATAAGTCATCTAAAACCTCCCAACCAACTGAAGTTTGTATTCTTAAGAATAAGCTAGTCCGTTTTAGAAAGGTAATAGAAGACTGCTAGTCCCCATTATCATTTCCACTTCCATCAGCTAGCATTACCTAGATTGAGTCAAAGGGTCTAACAGTCGTTAATCTCAGCTTTACGCACCCCTAGTGGTTGTTTTCTTTTTTCTTTAGTATAGCATATTTTTATAGTTTATATAGTAAGATTTGACTGAAAATCCTTTATCAAATGATTAAAATTCAATTTTTCAAAGAAAAGATTAATTTAATAGTTGACAAATGTAGATTTTAAGAGTATACTGATAATTGTAATTGACAAATGTAGATTTTGGAGGTGTGATTATGCAGATTTCAGATGCAGAATGGCAGGTCATGAAGATTATTTGGATGCAAGGGGAACAGACCAGTACGGATTTAATCAAGGTTCTGGCGGAGCGGTTCGACTGGTCCAAGTCAACCATTCAAACTCTTTTGGCTCGTTTGGTTGAGAAAGAGTGTCTGACAAGGAAAAAAGAAGGTAAGTCCTTTGTCTATTCAGCACTTTTAACTTTGGACCAAAGTCGGGATTTACTTGTCCAAGATATCAAAGACAAGGTTTGTTCCCGTAGGATTAAGAACTTGCTGGCTGATTTGATTGCTGAATGTGATTTTACTCAGGCTGACTTGGAAGACTTGGAAGCTGTGATTTCTGAGAAGAAGTCAAGCGCTGTAACAGAAGTAAAATGTAATTGTATGTAAAGGAGACGTCATGTTAAATAGTATTGTAACCATTGTTTGTATTACCCTTATCGCGTTTATCTTGTTTTGGTTTTTCAAAAAGCCTGAAAAATCTGGACAAAAGGCCCAGCAAAAAAACGGCTACCAAGAGATTCGAGTGGAGGTCATGGGGGGCTATACGCCTGAGTTGATTATCCTCAAGAAATCAGTGCCAGCCCGCATTGTCTTTGACCGCAAAGATCCTTCACCATGTTTGGATCAGATCGTATTTCCAGACTTTGGTGTACATGCGGATCTGCCAATGGGGGAAGAGTATGTAGTGGAAATCACGCCTGAGCAGGCTGGAGAGTATGGTTTCTCTTGTGGCATGAATATGATGCACGGTAAGATGATTGTAGAATAGGAGAATGATATGACTGAAATTGTAAAAGCAAGTCTTGAAAATGGTGTTCAAAAAATCCGTATCACGGCAGACAAAGGCTACCATCCAGCCCACATTCAACTGCAAAAAGGAGTTCCTGCTGAGATCACCTTTCACCGTTTGACACCTTCAAACTGTTATAAGGAAATTCTGTTTGAAGAAGAAGGCCTCTTGGAACCAATCGGCGTGGATGAAGAGAAGACAATTCGTTTTACCCCTCAAGAATTAGGTCAACATGAATTTTCTTGTGGTATGAAGATGCAAAAGGGAAGTTATACAGTTGTTGAGAAGACTCGAAAATCTCTATCACTTTTACAGCGTTTTTGGATTACTAGTATCTTTACTGTGCCTCTTGTAATCCTCATGATTGGGATGTCGACAGGAGGAATTAGTCACCAAGTCATGCGTTGGGGCACCTTTTTAGCCACAACACCGATTATGCTAGTAGCAGGTGGTCCTTATATCCAAAGTGCTTGGGCTAGTTTTAAAAAGCACAATGCCAACATGGATACCTTGGTTGCTCTGGGAACCCTAGTGGCCTATTTCTATAGCTTAGTTGCCCTCTTCGCTGGCCTCCCCGTTTACTTTGAAAGTGCTGCCTTTATCTTCTTCTTCGTTCTTATGGGGGCCGTTTTTGAGGAGAAAATGCGGAAAAATACTTCCCAAGCTGTGGAGAAATTACTTGACTTGCAGGCTAAAACAGCAGAAGTATTGCGTGAGGATAACTATGTTCAAGTCCCTTTGGAGCAAGTCAAGGTAGGTGACCTGATTCGAGTGCGTCCCGGTGAAAAGATTGCGGTTGATGGTGTCGTAGTAGAAGGTATCTCTAGTATTGATGAGTCTATGGTGACAGGTGAGAGTCTGCCTGTGGACAAGACAGTTGGAGATACCGTCATTGGTTCAACCATCAATAATAGTGGAACACTTGTTTTTAGAGCAGAAAAAGTTGGTTCAGAGACTGTTTTGGCTCAGATTGTGGATTTTGTGAAGAAAGCTCAGACAAGTCGTGCGCCGATTCAGGACTTGACGGATAAAATTTCAGGGATTTTTGTTCCAGCAGTTGTCATTTTAGGGATTGTGACCTTTTGGGTTTGGTTCGTCTTGCTCAGGGATAGTGTAGTTGTGCTTGGAGCGAGCTTTGTGTCTTCGCTTCTCTATGGAGTAGCAGTTCTGATTATTGCCTGCCCTTGTGCATTGGGACTTGCAACACCGACAGCCCTTATGGTGGGGACAGGTCGCAGTGCCAAGATGGGAGTTCTCCTCAAAAATGGAACGGTTCTACAGGAAATCCAGAAAGTCCAAACTATTGTTTTTGATAAGACAGGAACTTTGACGGAAGGGAAACCTGTGGTCACAGATATCATCGGCGACGAAGTAGAAGTGCTTGGATTGGCAGCTTCCTTGGAAGAAGCTTCTCAACACCCATTGGCTGAGGCTATTGTTAAGCGAGCGACTGAAACTGGACTTGAGCTTCACACTGTGGAAAATTTCCAAGCCTTGCACGGAAAAGGTGTTTCAGGGCAAATCAATGGAAAACAAGTTTTGCTTGGAAATGCTAAAATGCTGGATGGCATGGATATTTCTAGCACTTATCAGGAAAAACTAGAACAACTGGAAAAAGAAGCTAAGACAGTTGTGTTCTTGGCTGTGGACAATGAAATCAAAGGCTTGCTTGCTCTGCAAGATATTCCTAAGGAAAATGCTAAGCTTGCCATCAGTCAGTTGAAAAAACGAGGTCTTAAAACAGTCATGCTGACAGGAGACAATGCTGGTGTGGCGCGTGCCATTGCCGATCAGATCGGAATCGAAGAGGTCATTGCAGGTGTCTTGCCAGAGGAAAAAGCTCATGAAATCCATAAACTACAAGCGTCTGGCAAAGTAGCCTTTGTTGGGGATGGTATCAATGACGCTCCTGCCCTTAGTGTAGCAGATGTGGGGATTGCTATGGGAGCTGGAACAGATATTGCCATCGAGTCAGCAGATTTGGTGTTGACAACTAATAACCTCCTAGGAGTGGTTCGTGCTTTTGACATGAGTAAGAAAACCTTTAATCGAATTCTGCTCAATCTTTTCTGGGCCTTTATCTACAATGTCGCCGGAATTCCGATTGCAGCAGGAGTCTTTTCAGGTGTTGGACTGGCTCTCAACCCAGAACTGGCAGGTCTAGCCATGGCCTTTAGTTCTGTATCCGTTCTGACCAGTTCACTCTTACTAAACTTTAGTAAAATAGACTAAAAGCGGGCTTGCTCGCTTTTTATACTCTTCAAAAATCTCTTCCAACCACGTCAGCTTTGTCTGCAACCTCAAAGCTGTGCTTTGAGCAACCTGTGGCGAGCTTCCTAGTTTGCTCTTTGATTTTCATTGAGTATTATAAAACAGAAGCTAAAAACGTTTTCAAACTGTACTGTAATAGAGAATAAAAACTTCTGAGCAGATTCTTAGTAAAGTTAAAATAAATGTGATAAATTAGTATTGTAAAAATTTACTGAAACGTTTTCAAAAACTATATGAAACCTTTTTTAGTAGATTTAAAAATATTTGAAGGAGAGTTATCATTATGACTCAAGGGAAAATTACTGCATCTGCAGCAATGCTCAACGTATTGAAAACATGGGGCGTAGACACTATCTACGGTATCCCATCAGGAACACTCAGCTCATTGATGGATGCTTTGGCTGAAGACAAAGATATCCGCTTCTTGCAAGTTCGTCACGAAGAAACAGGTGCTCTTGCAGCGGTTATGCAAGCTAAATTCGGCGGCTCAATCGGGGTTGCAGTTGGTTCAGGTGGTCCAGGTGCGACTCACTTGATTAACGGTGTTTACGATGCAGCTATGGATAACACTCCATTCCTAGCAATCCTTGGATCACGTCCAGTTAACGAACTCAACATGGATGCTTTCCAAGAATTGAACCAAAACCCAATGTACAACGGTATCGCTGTATACAACAAACGTGTAGCTTACGCTGAGCAATTGCCAAAAGTAATCGACGAAGCTTGCCGTGCTGCAGTTTCTAAAAAAGGTCCAGCTGTTGTTGAAATCCCAGTAAACTTTGGTTTCCAAGAAATCGACGAAAACTCATACTACGGTTCAGGTT
>DXLD01000039.1:0-11268 GCA_019414935.1 Streptococcus sp. | reverse complement strand
AAGAGACAGTGCTAACCATGAGAGCATATATTTCCTCCAACTATTTCTATTTCAAAAAATCCTTACTATATTGTATCACAATCTAAAACAAAAAGAAAAAGCAAATGAGAAACAAATGCTTTTAAGGTTTTAAAAAGAGTTTTCTAAAGGTTTCTTCTTTATTTTTTAAAGAAGAGATGACGTTGATATCCAAATCGTGGTTAAAGCCAGCAATTTTTCCTTTAGAAGTGTACTGGTGAATGTCATAATCTAAATCAGTCTTAGGAGTTGCCTCATAAAATCCTGAGTCAGAACCATAGGAAGGAATCCAAACAGACGTAAACTTGTCTGTATTAATACTGTGTTCTTCCATGAAGTAGACTCCAACGTAGATTCCAATATTTTTAGCACCTAGTGATTCTAGTTTTGCTCGAAAGGCTTCGACACCTTCGTTCATATTAGACATGGTTTTTTCTTCCACGTCTAGCCAATAGTAGCTAGGGCTGTATGGCGATGAAGCATTATAAAAAACTTCAGCAGCCTTTTCCATTTCTTGGATACTTTTTCCAGCTACATAGGCATAGACCCCAACTGGGACATTTCGTTTTTGAAACTCGGTAATATGGGTTTTAAAGGCCTTGTCTACTCCATTAACAAAGGAAGCATCGTTTTCTTTTGAAGACTGAGCACCACTATGGACGCGAACGATAGCTCCAGAAATATTTTGGGAGAGAGTATCGTAATTAATTTCCTCAGGACGTTGCCAACCAGAAACATCAATTACTGGTTTATCTATATTATGTAGCGCTTGCGTTTCTACTTGCGCGATATTTGACTTTGTTTTTACAGGATGGTCCTCAAAACGAGGGCGATTCAGGATTAAAATGAAAATCATAATCCCAAAAAAACCAAACAAAATAAGCGGATTTATTTTCTTTCTCATATCTCATAATTTTACCTTAAAAATGAGAAAAAATCAAAAAAAATACTCAAAAAATGGGTTAAGAAAGGACTTTAGAGCATTTTTTCATTCAAGAGCGCGGAATGATTTGAAATATGGTATAATAAAAGGGAATTTCTAGAGAAAAGAGAAGATTATGTCAAATTATGCCATTATTTTAGCAGCGGGTAAAGGAACTCGCATGAAATCTGATTTGCCAAAGGTTTTGCACAAGGTTGCGGGTATTTCTATGCTGGAGCATGTTTTCCGTAGTGTGGGTGCTATCCAACCTGAAAAGACAGTAACAGTTGTAGGACACAAGGCGGAATTGGTTGAAGAGGTCTTGGCTGGACAGACAGAATTTGTGACTCAATCTGAACAGTTAGGTACCGGTCATGCAGTTATGATGACAGAGCCAATTTTAGAAGGTTTGTCTGGTCACACCTTGGTCATCGCAGGGGATACTCCTTTAATCACAGGTGAAAGCTTAAAAAACTTGATTGATTTCCACATCAATCATAAAAATGTGGCCACTATCTTGACTGCTGAAACAGATAATCCTTTTGGCTATGGACGAATTGTTCGTAATGACAATGCTGAGGTTCTTCGCATTGTTGAGCAAAAGGATGCTACAGATTTTGAAAAGCAAATTAAGGAAATCAACACTGGAACATACGTCTTTGATAACGAGCGTTTATTTGAGTCTTTGAAAAATATCAATACCAATAACGCTCAAGGTGAATACTATATTACAGATGTCATTGGCATTTTCCGTGAAGCTGGTGAAAAAGTTGGTGCTTATACTTTGAAAGACTTTGATGAAAGTCTTGGGGTAAATGACCGTGTGGCTCTTGCGACAGCTGAGTCAGTTATGCGCCGTCGCATCAATCATCAGCACATGGTCAATGGTGTTAGCTTTGTCAATCCAGAAGCGACTTATATCGATATTGATGTCGAGATCGCTCCGGAAGTTCAAATCGAAGCCAATGTTACCTTGAAGGGGCAAACGAAAATTGGTGCTGAGACTGTTTTGAAAAATGGAACGTATATAGTGGATAGCACTATCGGAGCAGGAGCTGTCATTACCAATTCTATGATTGAAGAAAGCAGTGTTGCAGACGGCGTAACTGTCGGACCTTATGCCCACATTCGTCCAGGTTCAAGCCTGGGTGCCCAAGTTCATATTGGAAACTTTGTTGAGGTTAAAGGTTCTTCTATCGGTGAGAATACCAAGGCTGGTCATTTGACTTATATCGGAAACTGTGAAGTGGGTAGCCATGTTAACTTTGGTGCTGGAACCATTACAGTCAACTATGACGGCAAAAACAAATACAAGACAGTTATTGGAAACAATGTCTTTGTTGGTTCAAACTCAACCATTATTGCGCCAGTAGAACTTGGTGACAATTCCCTCGTTGGTGCTGGCTCAACGATTACTAAAGACGTGCCAGCGGATGCTATTGCTATTGGTCGTGGTCGTCAGGTCAATAAAGACGAATATGCAACACGCCTTCCTCATCATCCTAAGAATCAGTAGGAGTCTATCATGGAATTTGAAGAAAAAACACTTAGCCGAAAAGAAATCTATCAAGGACCAATATTTAAACTGGTTCAAGATCAGGTTGAATTACCAGAAGGCAAGGGAACTGCCCAACGGGATTTGATTTTCCACAATGGAGCTGTCTGTGTTTTAGCTGTAACGGATGAGCAAAAACTTATCTTGGTCAAGCAGTACCGCAAAGCCATTGAGGCAGTCTCTTACGAAATTCCAGCTGGGAAATTGGAAGTAGGAGAAAATACAGCCCCTGTTGCAGCAGCCCTTCGTGAATTAGAGGAAGAAACAGCCTATACAGGGAAGTTAGAACTCTTGTACGATTTTTATTCAGCTATTGGCTTTTGTAATGAAAAGTTAAAACTTTACCTAGCAAGCGATTTGACAAAGGTGGAAGATCCGCGTCCGCAGGATGAAGATGAGACCTTGGAAGTCCTTGAAGTGAGCTTAGAAGAAGCTAAGGAATTAATCCAATCAGGTCATATCTGTGATGCCAAGACAATTATGGCTGTTCAGTATTGGGAATTGCACAAAAAATAGAGGAGGTCAGTATGGGTAAACCTTTATTAACGGATGAAATGATTGAAAGAGCTAATAGAGGCGAAAAAATTTCGGGTCCCCCTTTGCTTGATGACGAGGAAACCAAGATTTTACCAACCTCTTCTTCCCGCTTTGGTTATGCCAATCCTAAGGATCATGGTTTTAGCCAGGAAACCTTGAAGATTCAGGTCGAACCGTCTATTCATAAAAGCCGTCGCATTGAAAATACCAAGAGAAATGTCTTCAATTCTAAATTGAATAAAATTTTATTTGCAGTCATCTTTCTCTTAATTTTGCTTGTCTTAGCAATGAAACTTTTGTAATGGAAAAGGAATTGAAATGAAAATAGGAATTATTGCGGCTATGCCAGAAGAACTGGTTTATTTGGTCCAGCATTTAGCAAATGCCCAAGAGCAAGTTGTTTTGGGGAATACCTATCATACAGGAAGCATTGCCTCCCATGAAGTCGTTCTCGTAGAGAGTGGAATTGGTAAGGTCATGTCTGCTATGAGTGTGGCGATTTTAGCTGATCATTTCCAGGTGGACGCTTTGATTAACACAGGATCTGCTGGGGCAGTGGCAGAAGGTATTGCTGTTGGTGATGTTGTGATTGCTGACAAATTAGCCTATCATGATGTGGATGTCACAGCTTTTGGCTATGCTTATGGACAAATGGCGCAACAACCGCTTTATTTCGAATCAGATAAAACCTTTGTTGCCAAAATCCAAAAGAGTTTATCTCAATTGGATCAAAACTGGCATCTTGGTTTGATTGCCACAGGAGATAGTTTTGTTGCAGGAAATGACAAGATAGAAGCGATTAAATCTCATTTCCCAGATGTTTTGGCTGTTGAGATGGAGGGGGCAGCTATTGCTCAGGCAGCGCATGCTCTTAATCTTCCAGTCTTAGTCATCCGAGCTATGAGTGACAATGCCAATCATGAAGCAAACATCTCTTTTGATGAGTTTATTATCGAAGCTGGACGACGCTCTGCCCAAGTCCTATTAGCCTTTTTGAAGGCCTTAGATTAAGCGAAAATTTGACAGTTTTTCTAGCTTATGATAAGATTTAAATAAAGAAAAGCTAGAAAACGTTTCAGAGGATATTATGAGTATTGAAATGACCGTCAGTGAGATTGCAGAGGTCTTAGGATTATCTCGCCAAGCAATCAATAACCGTGTCAAAGAATTACCAGAAGAAGACACAGATAAAAATGACAAAGGGGTAACAGTCGTTACCAGAAGTGGCTTGATTAAGCTAGAAGAAATCTATAAAAAAACGATTTTTGAAGATGAGCCTGTCAGTGAAGATGTCAAGCAACGTGAATTGATGGAGATTCTGGTTGATGAGAAGAATGCAGAAATTCTCCGTCTTTATGAACAATTAAAAGCCAAGGATCGTCAGTTATCAGAAAAAGACGAGCAGATGCGTATCAAAGACCGTCAGATTGCTGAGAAAGACAAACAACTCGATCAGCAGCAACAATTGACTCTTCAAGCCATGAAGGATCAAGAAAATCTTAAGCTAGAGCTGGACCAAGCAAAAGAAGAAGTCCAATCCACTAAGAAAGGCTTTTTTGCTCGTTTATTTGGAGGATAATCAAGGAGCTGTTTAGGTTAAATGCTAACCTGATGGCTTCTTTTGTTTCTAAATAGTATAGTTGCTCAATTAATACTCAATGAAAATCAAAGAGCAAACTAGGAAGCTAGCCGCAGGCTGCTCAAAGCACTGCTTTGAGGTTGTAGATAAGACTGACGAAGTCAGTTACATATATCTACGGCAAGGCGACGTTGACGTGGTTTGAATTTGATTTTCGAAGAGTATAAAATAACAGTATAGGAGAGGTATATAATGGAAAAATTAGAAGATTACATTGCTTTTGACTTAGAATTTAATCAGCACGAAGGACAAACACACCTAATTCAAGTATCGGCAGTGCGTTTTAGAGATGGTCAGGAAATCGATGCCTATGATTCCTATGTTCATACCAATGTGCCCTTAAAAAGTTTTATCAATGGTTTGACAGGGATTACAGCTGAGACCTTAAAAGATGCTCCTTCAGTGGAGAAAGTTATAAAAGAATTTCAAGAGTTTGTGGGTTCTTTGCCGATGGTAGGCTACAATGCTGCAAAGAGTGATTTGCCTATTCTAGTAGAACATGGTTTAGACTATAGTCAACAGTACAAAGTGGATCTGTATGATGAAGCTTTTGAACGTCGCAGTTCGGATTTACACGGTATCGCCAATCTCAAATTGCAAACTGTTGCCTCATTTCTTGGATTTCAAGGTCAGTCTCATAATAGCCTAGAGGATGCTCGGATGACGGCGCGTGTTTACGAGTCCTTCTTAGAGTCAGATCAAGCTAGAGAATTGTTAGAGAAAGAAAGTAGCCTATCAAACAATCCTTTTGGAGGCTTGGACTTGTCTCAATTATTTGACTAGGAGTGCCTATGAAACCTGAAAAGCCTAAAAATCTAGGTTTTAGGAAAATCTACTTTAATCTAGATAAAATTCTCTTTCTCTTTTTCTTGATATTCATGATGATTGAGTTTGTCTGGTTACCACTTAATTCTTGGATTGCTGGACTTTTACTCCGTCAGACAGGCTATCTCTTTCTTTCCTACAACAATATTTTTGCCATTATAAAGGGTTCTCCCTTTGTTAGTCTTGCTTTATTTATTCTGGTGATTGTTAATTTATTGGTCGCCTATTACCAGATAGGACTTCTCTTTATCGGAGCACGCCATCTCCTCTATCATGAAAGGAGAACTCTGCTGGAGTACAGTCGCAAGGTCTTTCGTCAAAGTTTCTTGTTTATGAAGCAAGTGACGATTTCCAAAATGGCCTTTATCTTCTTTTATGTCATGATGCTCTTTCCATTGATTCGAAAGATTTTAAAGATTTATTACCTCAATAAAATCGTCATTCCGGAATTTATCGTTGATTATGTGGAAGACAAGTATTGGCTAGTAGGTATAGTGGTTACTATTCTGGCTTTACTTCTATTTTACATTTCAGTTCGTTTCATGTTTACCCTACCTCAGCTTCTATTTGAGAAGAAAACAGTCAAAGAAGCAGTTAGATACAGTCTAGTGAAGACAAGAAAGCAATCTTGGTTTTATATCTGGAACTTGCTCTGGATTGTCGTCAAAACCTATCTATTTTTCATTCTTCTCCTCATTCCTATCTTAGTTAGTCAGGCACTGATGGATGGAGTGACCCATAAAGAATCTCTTGTGTTGGGAATTATCAACTTTGTCTTGATTAAGAATTTCCATTATATGGCCTTGACTTACTTTCTCATTAAGTTTGTTTCCTTTTTGACAGGGGAGGAACTAGAAATCACACCAAGGAGAAAGAAAGACCACTGGATGAGAGGGGGAGTGATGGGCTGTGCTTGTATCTTTTTCGCTCTTGAGGGTTATGTTTATTTAGAAGCTCCAGTTTCACATAAACCTTTAATTATCTCTCATCGCGGTGTTTCAGATAAAAATGGTGTTCAAAATACCGTCCAATCACTAGAAAAAACCGCTCAGTTATCTCCAGATTTCGTTGAGACGGATGTTCAGGAAACAAAAGATGGCCAGTTTGTCATGATGCATGATGCCAATATCAAGAATCTGACAGGAGTTAATGCCAATCCTCAGGATCTAACTTTGGATGAATTAACCAAACTCGATATTTCAGAAAATGGTTATCATAGCAAGGTATCTAGTTTTGATGACTACCTCAATAAAGCTAATGAATTACATCAAAAGCTTCTTATTGAGATTAAAACCAGTCGAAAAGATAGCCCAGATATGATGAAACGCTTTATGGAAAAATATGGAACGGTTCTTAAGCAGAATGGTCACCAAATGCAATCCTTGGATTACCATGTGATTGACCAGGTGTTGGCCTATGACTCACAAATTCCAGTTTATTTCATCCTACCTTACAATAGTATTTTCCCAAGAACGAAAGCTACAGGTTATACCATGGAGTATTCAACTTTGGATGAAAATTTTGTCAATAAGCTTTGGAATACGGATCAGAAATTGTATGTTTGGACTATTAATAGTTCAGAGTCCTTTGATAAATCTGTTCAGTTAGGAGCAGATGGCATGATAACAGATGACTTGGAAATGATTCAAGCTCAAGTTACCATTGCCCAAGAAGACCCAGAGTATACTGAATTGCTTTTCAAACAGGCCATGGAATTCTTTAATTTTTAGTAAGCAAAAAGAGGAACAGTTGTTCCTCCCACGATAGGCAAGTATTCTCTTGAATGCTTGTTTTTTAATGCTTAGAATGGCAATTTTCCAGCGAAAGCACCCAATTTTTTCTTGGTAGTTTCATCGATTTGTTCAAGAGCAGAGTTGATGGCTTGAACAGTCATATCTGAAAGAGTTTCAAGATCTTCTGGGTCAACGACAGCTGGATTGAAGTCAATGCTGACAACTTTTTTATCTCCAGTTAAGGTCGCTTGAACAAGGTCTTGAGCAGATTTGCCAACAAATTGCATAGCAGCAAGTTCTGATTGACTTTGTTCCATCTGTTTTTGAAGTTTTTGTGCTTGGCGCATCATGTTTTGCATGTTCATCATGGTGATTTACAGTTTCCTTTTATCTTATTTTCTTTCCTATTTTATCAATTTTGGGGTTAAAAGTCTAATCTTTTTCAGAGTGAATTCATCAAGTATCGATAGGGATGTAGATGGAATAAAAATATAGGATAGATATTCTAAGAGCATAAGAATATTTATCCTATATGTGTTTATGAAAAGTTGCTAGATATTTTATGAGCTCGTTTAAGGGTTTACTAACACTATTCTACTTTATAGAAAAATCCCTCAGTACTACCATTGATAAGTTGGTGTCCAAACCATAAGCGGTCTTGTGTTGTATCAGATGGGTCAGTATAGCCATTATCTGGAGAAGAGGTGACAGACATGGTTAAAGGTGTTCCAGCTGGTAAAAAGGCAAGGGCAGAGCCACCAGCACCTCCATCTTTAGGAAATATATTTGCCTTAAGGTAGTGATCAATTTCTTTAGCATGTTCAATTGAAATTTTGGACTGATCACTTACTAACCCATTTTTGTCAAAAGTAAATTCAATACCTGAACGATTCCTCCAAGTTCCTGAGACACTAGAAAAATCCCCATTTTGAATTGCAGAAATATCCATCCCTTTGCTTTCTGACGGAAGGCTAGTTTCTCCATTTATGAGACTTGTGACAGACTTCCAAGAGAAAGATCTTATATCAAGGGAAGGTAGTTTTGTCCCCAGTCCCTCTTCTGTATCTGATTCGCTAATTAACTCTAACCGTGTTCCATCCTGATTTAACTTGTATAGCTTAACTTGGATTTGATTAGTAGATACACGGGTAGATAATTGGAAATAGCCGTTTTCTAAAGGATTAAAATGAACGCGTTCTCCAATAAAGTCCAGATTATTTTCTGCATTGGTCAGTCGAATAACTTCGTCATTTTTAAGAGTTCGAATATCTAATAAATCGTAATAGTTAGAATCCATTTTTAGGGCAATCAAAAGTTCGTCCGTACCGTCTTGGTCTAAATCATACAAGCTATACTGTAATCCAGAATATTCTCTAGGATAAGTATTTTTTAAGTTTGCTTTTGAATTGACCTCTGTATGTGAAGCTGGTGAACCATCTAATACTTTGGCATATTCTTTAAGGATAGGATTGTACAGGGTGTAGTCAGTTTGCTTTTCTTCCGATGTGGAAGAAGTGGAACTAGTACTTGAGGCAATCGCTTCAGAACTTGTTGCAGAAGTATTTTCACTCTGATGTTGGCAAGCCGTTAAAATAGAGATAGATAAAATACTAATACTGAATAGAAATAATTTTTTCATATGTTTAATCTTGCAATTCTAAACCTTGAGCATCTTGGTGCCATTTGCTACCAGTTTTGGACGTTAAAACTTGAATAGTAATTATAATATTCCAAATTGCATTTGCTAGTAAAACAAATGGCAATAAAATAGGAATGAAAGCTAGCAGAGTTATACCGATACGCTTGTATCCTTGTTTGGAATTTCCGATGTAAAAATCGTATCCACCAAGTGCTCCTAAAAATAGGGCAAATAAGGCTGCGGCCAGTTTAGATTTATCACTCACTCCATTTGAATGTTGGCTAGAGCTAGCTGGAGATGTGTTATCTATTTTTGAAACAATATACTCACCACCGTTTTGATAAAATTCTACGTAATCACCTACTTGTGGTTCAAAACCAAAACTTTTTCTTGAAATTGCAGTAAATTGGCCATTATCACCTTTTCCAACATAAACTGTTTCATCTTCAATTTTTATAACTTTGTTCATATAATTGTCTCCTTAATCTATTTCTATTGTATGTTAGACCCACTCACCGTTGTAATTGACACGGTAGCCATCAGGTGTTGTCGTATTGATTGCTAGTGCACCAGAGCTATAAGCATAGTACCATTTACCAGATACCTTCATCCAGCCAGTTTTCATAGCGCCTGAGTCTTGAAGATAGTACCAGTTACCGTTATTTTTTAGCCAACCAGTCTTCATAGCACCTGAACCGTCAAGATAGTACCAGCTGCCGTCTTTTACCCATCCTGTTTGCATCCAACCAGAATAGTCAAAGCGATACCAAACGCCATTGATTTTTTCCCAGCCATTAGTTTTGTAAGAGCCGTCGGCATGTTTATACCACCAGCGAGAACCAGATTGTAGCCAACTACCTGAGATATTAGAATTCGAACCTGATTGAGTTGTTGTGTTAGTATTTGAATTTGTAGAAGGATTTCCGATAGTCACATCTTTTCTAACTTTAAAGACACGTTTTCTTGTATCAGTTAAGTCACCGTAAGGCGAACCAGCTTCTCCAGACATCTCCAAAATATATGTTCCATCTGGAAATTGTTCTGAAACAAAAATATCACCTTTAAATTGATTGCTATAAAATAAAGGTTGTAAAAATTGATCACTGACATCTTTAGTTAAGCCACTAAAAATGACAGCATCGTGACTTTGGTACACAATTTTTCCGGTCGCTTTATCAATCAAAGTAACATTTCCCTTAGCAGCATTATCACCTCCATGTGGTAGTGGCTCTGAAAGTTTTCCTTCGAAGCTAAGTCCAAAATAATCAATTTCAACCTTTGTAATTGTTGCTTCTATTTGTTTTTCAGTACTCGTATTCTCGCTAGCTGATACTTGATTAGCTGTGATGACTCCAGTGCCAAGAAGTGATAGAGCTGAGATAGTTGCAAGTGTAAATTTTTTAGTTTGTTTGTGCATTCATTTAATACCCCCTTTTTATTTGTTGTAAAGTAATCAGTTTGTCCTAAAATCTAGACTTTTTTGGACAAACTTGATAGAATGGTAGTGTAATAATAATCGGTCAAAATACGGGATTTTATAACCTTTTTTCTAGCGAAATTGGTGCTAAAATAAAGTGTATTTCCTGTCCAAAAAATCCTAGGTTTTTTGACAGAAACTATGAATTTTTTATCCAATTATGAAAGGTGCTTTTTGATACTCCTAAGATTTTTGCACCTTCTCGTAAGGTTATTTCTTTTTTCTTATATTTAGCTATCACATTAGGAAGATTATTCGGAACAACCAATTTTGGTCTACCAAATTTCTTCCCTTTTTTCTGTGCTTCCCGTATTCCTTCCATTTGTCTTTGTTTGATTTGTTCTCTTTCAAACTGTGCAACGTAAGATAGAACTTGCAAAACAATATCGGAGATTAGTTTTCCTGTGATATTATCATTGCTATTCTTTGTATTTAATAAAGGAAAATCTAAAACGGTGATATTTACTTTCTTTTTCTTGGTAATTGATTGCCATTGTTCTAAAATTTCATCATAGTTTCTTCCCAATCTATCAATTGATTTAATAACTAATTCATCATTCTCCTTCAAGGTAGTTAATAATTTTTGATATTCTATTCTGTCAAAATCTTTTCCTGAAACATAATCAATAAAAATATTTTCTTTTGCTAATTTATTTTCTACCAAGGCTGAAAATTGTCTATCGATATTTTGTTCTCTTGTAGATACTCGAACATAACCGTAACGCATAAGGCTACCACCTATCTTTTTATCTCTATTTTAGACGAAAAGAAAACTACCGCCCATAATGAGTGGTAGTTTGGTGTACTCTTTGCTACTGTATTTTTTTGCCAAGATTTTGTCTTGGATGCGTGAATAGTAGTGTTGGATAAAAAATCTTAAGGGCTTAAAATCCTTTTAAACCAACCTTTTTGATGTTTACAAA
>DXLD01000038.1:0-11281 GCA_019414935.1 Streptococcus sp. | reverse complement strand
TTTCTCAGCCCCAACCTATATGCAATTTTCTATAAGCCATGTTTTGTTCCAGAAGTGACTAGGACCACTTCCTTCGATAATCATCTGTCTACCACTAACAACTTACAGCTGATAGCAGTCAGAGTACTACGTTCGTTTCCGTGTACTCCATGCCCCGACCGAAATTTGGGTTGCTAGCTTGAGGGGTTTACCGCGTTCCACTCTCTCTGTTTCCAGAAAGACTCCGTCACTGTGGCACTTTCAAGCCTACTCTGGCCTATCCAAGGACTTAGCCATTTCGACTGCCGTAACGATCTCTCGTCCCTAGGCTTATGGATTCGCCTAGCACAAACACTACAGGCATCACAGCCTGTGCTAGCATGGACTTTCCTCATGAAAAGAAATTCTCCTCACGCGATTATCCAAAAATTGCACTTTTCAAATACACTCTTATAAATCAGAGTTATCCAAAATTTGTTTCCCAAATACTTCTTTCTCAAGACGATTTAGACGTTTTAAAATATCAAAATTCGTCATAGAAGTCGTTGCTGTCATTTCAAGTGGTTCTGCTTGAACCGGTGCAGATTCAGGTTTGCGAGACAATTCTTCCTTCAACTCTGCAATTTCTTGACGGAGAGACTTGACTAAGGCAGCATAAGTTTCATAGTCCTTGATGACATCGTCCAAAAATTCATCAACTTCAACCTTACTATATCCACGGACTTCACGTCCAAACTCTTGCTCAAAAATATCTTTCGCTGAAAAAATAATACTTGCCATCTCTCTCTCCATTCTCGGTTTCTAATAGTATTATTATATAAAAAAAGGCAAACAAAAATCAAGGTCAAAGCCTTACTTTTCAGAAAAATTTTCTACTAGCTCATTTAAGTCTTCAAAGGTTAGCCTTTTTATGCGATAACCTTCCTGATTTTTCATCAAATTGTCTATAAATTTTAATTTAGTCTCATTTTCTGGGTCATAGAAAAAATAAGCTAAATCAGTATTTTCCAGTAAAAATCGTTGGTAGTCTCGTAGTTGCCCCATATGTTCATATTTAGGATAGGCATATTTGACAAAATCGACCTGCTTAAATTGGCTAAGTTTAAGCTGATTCGCTTCATTCCAATTTTCCCCGTGTGTTTCAAAATCAAAAATGGTCGCTAGGCTGAAATCATATTCTTCTTTCATTTCATTTGCGACATCCAGCACCCAAGATTCAAATCCCAAGTTTCCTGTAAAGACCAGCCATTTAATCCCTTCTTCTGCTAAACTTTCTAAATCACGGCGAATGGCTTTCTTTATAATTTTTAACCTGATATCTTTTTCATTAAACAAACCCAAGTCAAAATTAGAATATCCCATAATTAAAGCTGTAGTCATTTTTACACCTTTCTTTCTATTTTTATGGTATAATAGAGTGATGTTATTGTACCAATAAGGAGAAATATGGTCAACTATCCTCATAAAATTTCATCAAAAAAAAGCCAAACATCCATTTCTCAACCAAAAAATTTCGCAAATCGAGGAATGACTTTTGAAAAGATGATCAACGCTACAAACGACTACTATCTGACGCATGGTATGGCAGTTATCCATAAAAAGCCAACGCCTGTTCAGATTGTTCGAGTAGACTATCCTCAACGTAGTCGAGCCAAAATTGTAGAAGCCTACTTTAGACAAGCTTCCACAACAGATTACTCTGGCGTATATAGAGGACATTACATTGACTTTGAAGCCAAGGAAACGCGGCAAAAAAATGCTATCCCAATGAAGAACTTCCATCTTCACCAGATTCAACATATGGAACAAGTTCTAGAACAGCAGGGCATTTGCTTCGTACTACTTCATTTTTCTTCTCGACAAGAAACTTATTTGTTGCCGGCACTTGATTTGATTCGCTTTTATCATCAAGATAAGGGCCAAAAATCAATGCCACTTGGATATATTCAAGAATGCGGATATTTAATAAAGCAAGGAGCTTTCCCTCAAATTCCCTATCTCGATATTATCAAAGAACATTTACTAGGTGGTAAAACAAGATGAATAAACAAACCATTCTGCGATTCTTAAAGTATATTGGAATTACATTTCTTACCTTATTTATCGCATTATTTCTATTGGGTGGAGGTATCTTCCTCTACTTTGTTAGCAAGGCTCCAGCCTTATCTGAAAGTAAATTAGTTGCGACAACCTCTAGCAAGATTTATGACAACAAAAACGAACTGATTGCTGACCTTGGATCTGAACGTCGCGTAAATGCCCAAGCAAATGAAATTCCTACTGACTTAGTCAAGGCAATTGTGTCTATCGAAGACCACCGTTTCTTTGACCATAGAGGTGTTGATACCATTCGTATCATGGGGGCGGCATTGAGAAACCTCCAAGGGAAAGGAGGGCTCCAAGGGGCTTCAACCTTGACTCAGCAATTGATTAAATTAACTTATTTCTCTACTTCAACTGCCGATCAAACCTTGTCACGTAAAGCCCAAGAAGCTTGGCTAGCTGTTCAATTAGAGCAAAAAGCAACCAAGCAAGAAATCCTGACCTACTACATCAACAAAGTCTACATGTCTAACGGTAACTATGGAATGCAAACCGCAGCCGAAAATTACTATGGAAAAGACTTGAAGGATTTAAGCTTGCCACAGTTAGCACTCCTAGCCGGAATGCCTCAAGCACCAAACCAATATGATCCATATTCCCACCCAGAAGCTGCTCTAGAACGTCGTAACTTGGTACTTTCAGAAATGAAGGGGCAGAAATATATCAGTGCAGAAGATTACGAAAAAGCTATTAATACGCCTATCACTGACGGTCTTCAAAGCTTGAAGTCAGCCAATAGTTACCCAGCTTATATGGACAACTACCTCAAAGAAGTAATCGACCAAGTCGAACAAGAAACGGGCTACAACCTTCTTACCACAGGTATGGAAGTCTATACTAATGTCGACAAAAATGTTCAACAGAGACTTTGGGATGTTTACAATACAGATGAGTACGTTGCTTATCCAGATGATGAACTTCAAGTAGCTTCCACTATCGTGGATGTAACAAATGGTAAAGTCATTGCTCAGTTAGGGGCCCGTCACCAATCAAGTAATGTATCTTTCGGAATCAACCAAGCCGTTGAAACCAATCGTGACTGGGGTTCTACTATGAAACCAATCACTGACTATGCTCCCGCTTTAGAATATGGAGTCTATGACTCTACTTCTTCTATTGTACATGATGTTCCTTATAACTATCCTGGCACTGATACTCCAGTCTACAACTGGGATCATGGCTACTTTGGAAACATTACAATCCAGTATGCTCTTCAACAATCACGAAATGTCACAGCCGTTGAGACTTTGAATAAGGTCGGTCTAGATAGAGCTAAAACCTTCCTTAATGGTCTTGGTATCGACTATCCAAGCATGCATTATGCAAACGCCATTTCAAGTAACACAACTGAATCCAACAAACAGTACGGTGCAAGTAGTGAAAAAATGGCTGCTGCTTATGCCGCCTTTGCTAATGGTGGTATTTACCACAAACCAATGTATATCAATAAAATCGTCTTTAGTGATGGTAGTGAAAAAGAATTTTCTGATGCTGGTACACGAGCTATGAAAGAAACTACTGCCTATATGATGACCGAAATGATGAAAACTGTTTTAGCTTACGGAACCGGACGTGGTGCTTACCTACCATGGCTTCCACAAGCAGGTAAGACAGGTACTTCTAACTATACTGACGACGAAATTGAAAAGTATATCAAGAACACTGGCTACGTAGCTCCAGATGAAATGTTTGTAGGTTATACTCGTAAGTATTCTATGGCTGTATGGACTGGTTACTCAAATCGTTTAACTCCAATTGTTGGAGATGGTTTCCTAGTTGCTGCTAAGGTTTATCGCTCAATGATATCGTATCTATCAGAAGATGACCAACCTGGAGATTGGACGATGCCAGACGGCCTATTCCGAAATGGAGAATTCGTCTTCCAAAATAGTGCCAAGAACACATGGAATAATTCAGTAACACAACAAACACAAACGGTAGAAACTCCAAGCACAACAGCTGAAAGTTCAACTACACAGGCAAGTACGACGGTTGGTCAACAACCACATAATGCTCCAGCAACTGATCCTAACCAAGGACAAGCTGGTCAGGCTGTTCAACCGACACAACCAGTACAACCAACGCCACAAAATCCACAAGTTCAACAGCAACCACAACAGTGAGATGAAAGAAAATCCTGAGAATAAAAACTCAGGATTTTTTCTACAAAAAAATTAACTTCATAATCTTTGAAAGTGAAAAGATGTTTCAACTCATTTTCGATAAACCAAAAGAAGTTAGCGAATAACTAACTTCTTTTTATCTTATTTCACATGTTTTGCAAGTTCTTCTTGCGCTTTTTTATTGGATTCTTCTTTTTCTTTCATCCATTTATCTTGAGCTTTTTGATATTCATCTGCTGTGACTGCCTTGTCTTGAAGTTCAAGATATTTGTATCGAAGCGGATCGCTTGTCCCCTTGTTACCTGCGAAAGCGAAAGGTAAAGTGAATGGTACCATCTTAGACAAGATTGGACGACCTGTACGAGATGTCGTTGGAATGACTAGGGCACTATCTGTCAACCATGCTTGAGCTTCGGCATACTTGTTATACCGTTTTGTAATATCTGTAGTTTCTTCCCCTGCTTCATTGACCATTTTATCATAATCATTGAGACCAACCTTTTTAGCCGCCTCATTATCTTTTCCTGAATCAAATCCTAGGTAAGTTCTCGTATTTTCCCCTACAGAAGGCTTGATGATATCAAGATAAGTTGATGGATCTGAGAAGTCTGGTCCCCATCCAACGTTATCAGAAAGATCCCAATCCTCACCAGCAGCAGTTTGTGCAAATAAAGTAACATTCAATAAATCATCTTTTTGTAATTGTTGAATATCAATAACCACATTATCAGATCCTAAAGTTGCTTCCAAGGATTGTTTCATAGATTGGACACGCTGAACTTTTGTAGTTGCTGTTTGGTCAACAGGCATGTCTAGGTGAATTGGGAACTGTACTCCTTCTGCCTGAAGAGCAGTCTTAGCCTTAGCAAATTCTGCCTTGGCTTTCTCTGGATTATAGAGACCATCTTGAGCATCAGCAAGGTTCACATCCTTCCATTCATCCCCGTAAGTCACCAATTTTTCTTTGACCATGTCACCAAAGTTTTTTCCATCTGCTTGAACAAATGTTGGTGGAACAAAAATATTACGCAAGATTTTGCTTGCTCCAGTTTGTCCATTCAGCTGAGAGGCATAGGCTGTACGATCAAAACCAAAGGCAATAGCTTGGCGGAAGTCCTTGTTTAAGAGAGCCTTTTTAGTAGATGTCTTTTGTTCGTCGCTAGTCTTGGAAGTATATTTATAGGATTGACGGTCAATATTTGTTCCTACTACATAAGTCGTAGAGTCTTGTTGCGTATAGACAATATTGTCTTTCATTTCTTTCTCAAGCTCTGCGAAACTTGCACTTGTTGGATAGAGACGAGCTGCTGAAAGGCTACCGTCTTTAAAGTTTTCTGCAGGTTTACTAGTATCTTGACCGTCCCAGAATGACAATTTAACTTTATCAATATGGACATTGTCCTTATCCCAGTAGTTAGGATTTTTCGCAAATTCAACAGTAGATTTGGTTACAATGGATTTCAACAAATAAGGGCCATTATACAAGATACTACTTGGATCCGTAGCTTTGGCAAAATCATCCCCTTTTGAATTCAAAAACTCTTCATTAACTGGTGCTAAGACACCCATTGTTGTTTTAGAATTCCAAAAACTCTCAGGTTTGTTCAAAGTATATTGTAGTGTTTGATCGTCAAGTGCTTTGATCCCAACTTGAGAGAAATCTTTATTTTCCCCTTTAGCATAAGCATCCAGTCCTTTGATTGAATCCTGTACCAAGTATAGGGCTTCTGATTTCTTATCTGTTGCATATTTAAGACCTGTCACAAAGTCTTGAGCCTTGACAGGAGCATATTCTTCCCCTTCAGATGTGTACCACTTGGCATCCTGACGAATCTTATAAGTGTAGGTCAAACCATCTTTAGAAACTGACCAGTCCTCTGCCATAGAGGGAACAAGATTCCCATAACGGTCATTTTCAAGCAATCCATCAATGACGTTACTAGTAATGTTTGAAGTAGCTGCCTTGCTGGTTGTCAAATAGTTGAGATTATCTGGGTCTGTCTCGTAGGTAAATGCAAAAGTCTGCTCACCTTTAGTAGCAGAACCACCAGAACAAGCCGCTAAGACACCAGCTGCTAATAAAGTGACTCCCGCAAGAGCCAATACTTTCCTTGTTTTCATAGTATTCTCCTTTGTTTTTCTATCCATTATAGACCCTTTTTAAAGTCCTGTCAATAGAATTTTCAGAATTTTAGAAAATTATTTTTTAAACAATAGATTTGCAAAAATATGAATAATATCAAAAATACCTCAACTACATTAGGTAGTCAAGGAATTATTAATCATATTTGTAAATAGCATCTGAGAAACAGTTTTAATTCTTTAATCTAACTCATTTCTTACACACTGCAAAGCTGTTGTCATGAGAATATTATATCTATTATTTTCGTGGGGAGTTCATTAACGACCAGGATTCAAATTAGTTAATATCACTTTTTACTTCTTGTTTATAAAATTCTTTCAAGGCATCTTGCCAAGTTGGAATAACAAATCCAGTAGCTTTAGCTTTAGCCAGACTCATTGTTGAGTTTAACGGACGTTTAGCTTTTGCTGGAAATTGACTTGAATCTACTGGCTTGATTTCCACATCTGTATCTTTCAAAATTTCAACTGCAAAATCATACCAAGTTGTGTCTTCTGTTGCGTCATTCGATAAATGATAGTAACCAAATTCCTTGCAATTTTCAGCTAGATAAGTCATAAATTCAGCCAAGGTACGAGTCCAAGTTGGGCGACCATGCTGGTCATTTACAACCGTTAATGTCTTATGAGTTTTCGCAAGGTTTTGCATCGTAAAAACAAAGTTTTTACCGTAATTTCCAAATACCCAGGCAGTACGGATAATATAGAAATTAGACACATACTTCTCAACTAACTCTTCTCCCATGCGCTTTGTACGTCCATATTCTGTCTGTGGATCTGGTCGATCATCAACTTCCCACTCTTCTCCAACTGGTTTCTTACCGTCAAAGACATAGTCGGTGGAAATATAAACTAGGGTTGCACCATGCTTTTCAGATGCTTTTGCGACATTTTCTGTCCCCGTAACATTGATAGCAAAGTCTAATTCTTTCCCTTCATCCTCTGCTGCATCAACAGCGGTGTAGGCAGCACAGTGGTATACTAAAGTCGGTTTAACTTCTTCGAAAACTTTCTCAACCATTTCTTCATTTGTAATATCCATCTCAGCCACATCTACTGCTACGTATTCTTCATTACGCTCATCTAATAAATAACGAAGTTCAGTTCCTAATTGGCCTTTTGCTCCTGTAATTAAAATCATCTCTATACCTTTCAACTTTGTAACTCTTCCCAATATAGCAATAAAAAGCAGCGATTTCCTGCTTTTTATAATTTAATAATCTCCTGAGTCTTAGCATAATTAGCTTCAACAGCCTCTTTCTCTGCTTTCCACCATTCTTGGTTATCCGTGTACCATTTGATAGTCTCTTTGAGTCCTGCTTCAAAATTAGTGAATTCTGGTTTCCAACCTAACTCATCACGGAGCTTACTAGCGTCAATCGCATAGCGGAGGTCATGTCCTACACGGTCAGTTACATGATCATAGGCATCTGCAGCTTGGCCCATTTCCTTAAGGATAAGTTCCAAAACTTCCTTATTGTTCTTCTCCCCATCAGCTCCAATCAAGTAGGTTTCACCGATTTGACCTTTTGTCAAGATTGTCCAAACTCCTGAAGAATGATCATTGGTATGAATCCAGTCACGAACATTCTTACCTTCACCATAAAGTTTTGGCTTAATTCCACTTAGGATGTTGGTGATCTGACGTGGGATGAATTTTTCAATGTGTTGATAAGGACCGTAGTTATTTGAACAGTTGGAAATCGTTGCCTTGACACCAAATGATCGTACCCAGGCTTTTACAATCAAGTCTGAAGCGGCCTTGGTTGATGAGTATGGAGAGCTAGGATTGTATTTGGTATCAGCAGTAAATTTCTCACCTGGACCTTCACCATATCCTGGCAAATCCTCACGGAGAGGGAGATCCCCATAAACTTCATCTGTAGACACATGGTGGAAGCGAATATTATATTTGCGAGCTGCTTCCAAAAGAGTATAGGTTCCGATGAAGTTAGTATGTATAAACGGTGATGGATCATTCAGTGAATTGTCATTGTGACTTTCCGCTGCATAATGAACGATAGCATCTGCTTGAACAGCCAACTTGTCTACCAACTCCGCATCAGCAATATCTCCAACAACCAACTCAACACGATCACCTAAAATTTTTTCAATATTAGCGCGATTTCCAGCATAAGTCAACTTGTCTAATACTGTCACGTGAACATCTGGAAAGTTCTTGTAAACATAATGAACAAAGTTAGAACCGATAAAACCTGCTCCACCTGTCACGATAATTTTTTTGTATTCAGTCATAGTCTTTCCTTTTTTACAAATCTTCTTTTTTCAAAGGTTTTACATCCTTAAGTAGTGGATGATTTTTATCTGCTTCTGAAACCTCTGCTTCAGCAAGATTGGCCCACTCAATTCCTAATTCTGGATCTGCATAATTGACAAAGGCATATTTAGGTTTCAATTCTAGTGCCCAATAGTCGTTGACCAGATAGCTATAAGAGACTGTATCTGATAGAACCTGAAATCCATTAGCCACACCACGGGGAACAAAGATACCCTTACTTGCATCAATTACTGTTTGATAGGTATTTCCGAAAGTTTCGCCCTCGCGTAGATCAACCCAAGAACCCAGAACCTTCCCACCATCTGCTACAGAGATGTACTTATCCCAAGGTTCTGCATGCAAGCCACGAAGAACATTTTTACGTGAGAAGGATACATTGTTTTGCAATTTTCCTTCTGCAAAAAAGGACTCTGGGAAACCAAGAGGGAACATTTTTTCCTTCTGAAAATTTTCCTTAAACCAACCACGATTATCGCCATGAACAGGGATATCAAATTCCAACATACCGGGAATAGCTTCAACCTTACGAGCTACAAGTGTCTTACCGAAAAAATTATCTGTCATCTATGCTTCTCCTATCAAACGGAGCAAATATTGTCCGTATTCATTTTTCTTAAGAGGTTGCGCCAACTTTAATACATCCTCACGGCTGATATACCCCATACGATAAGCAATTTCTTCTAGATTTGCAACTTGAAGATTTTGCATACGTTGCACTGTTTCAATATACTGTGAAGCTTCCAGTAAACTTTCATGAGTTCCTGTATCCAACCAAGCAAAGCCACGTCCCATCAGCTCAACAGATAGGTCTCCGCGTTTTAGATATGCTTTATTTACGTCTGTAATTTCCAATTCACCACGAGGGCTTGGTTTAATATTTTTGGAAATTTCTACAACATCATTATCATAGAAATAAAGGCCGGTCACTGCATAATTGGAACGAGGATGTTCTGGCTTTTCCTCAATAGAAACAGCATTCATTTCTTCATTAAACTCTACAACACCAAATCGTTCAGGATCCTTAACTTGATATCCAAAAACAGTTGCACCTCTCTCCTTACTAGCCGCCTTCTGAAGCATTTTAGATAGACCTGGACCATAGTAAATATTATCTCCTAAAATTAGAGCAACACTGTCTTTCCCAATAAATTTTTCACCAATAATAAAGGCCTGAGCCAATCCATCTGGACTAGGTTGTGCTGCATAAGAGAGATTAATTCCCAACTCCGAACCATCTTGAAGTAGTTCCTTAAAACGAGGTAAATCATGAGGAGTAGAGATAATTAAAATATCTTTGATACCAGCTAACATGAGTGTCGATAGAGGATAATAAATCATAGGTTTATCATAAACCGGCATCAGTTGTTTGGATGTGGCACGAGTCAAAGGATATAAGCGAGTTCCTGAACCTCCTGCAAGAATAATACCTTTCATAATCGAACTACCTTTCTATGTTAGATTAGAATTTTTCTCATTAGAAATCAGAGACAAATGATACACTACTTATTAAATTTAAACTAATTATTTAGTTAATTTCTCTAAAGCTGTTTTTAAATAATATCCTGATCTAATATTATTTCCTACCTTTTGTGCATTTTCTACTAACTCTTGATATTCTTCTTCCGAAATATTATTGATTGTTTCTTGTATATCAAACAAAGAATCAACTGTAATACCACAATTATTCTTTAAGACGAAATGTGACAAAGCAGATTCCTTCCAGACAACAATAGGAAGACCAGAGGCCAAATAAAGTGACGCTTTATGAGAATTGTTATAGCGTAGATATTCTCCAAAAAATCCACTACAAGTTTCAGAACTGTCACCATCCCAAACTAAACCGAAACTTCCTTCCAATGCTGACGGAAGTTCATCTGGAAGAAATGAACCAAAATAGGTTTCATTGGATAGCTTTCTAGCCTCATCAAAACCAACACCATATAAATTAAAATGAGGCTCTATAGGCAATGAGTATAGATATGCTGCTTTATCTTGTGATAAATTTCCCGCAATAATTATTGGTTGTTCTTTTCTTAAACTAGTTTTTTCTTTAAAATCTGGAATTAGATAATCAAAGATTTCTAAATTAGTAATTTTTTCTCCCAGAACTCCTTTATTAACCAATACGCCTTTCATTACTTCATTATGAGCAATAATACCATTTACATTATGTAGAGAAGATCCCTCCGTAATTTTCATACGTAATTTCATTCTAAAAGGTAATGTTTCATCATTTACAAAACGTAAAGTTTCTAAATCATGAATCAGAAAATAGGTTTTAATACCTTTTTTTCTAAGGGATTTTAGTAAATTACTAAACAGTAAGGAATGGTGTAATAATGGAAATTGGATAACAATCTCATCTCCTCTTTTTAAAAGTTTGAATGCTTTTGATAGTGCTTGATATTTATGTATCTGTGCCTCGAGAACATTCATTTTATACCAGTTCTTAACCAATACTTTTAAAGGACTATACTCCAACTCATTTAACACAGTTTCAACATCATTACGTGCCTTATTGCCAGCATTTTTTTGGTTAACATCATTTAAAAATTCTTCTTTTAAGTAGTATTTCATATTTTACCTTTCATTTTTCAAAAGATGACTTTTCTGGATAGCGTTCTTCTAATAATTT
>DXLD01000037.1:0-11285 GCA_019414935.1 Streptococcus sp. | reverse complement strand
TATTTGTGAGTCGCACGAATGATTGTGTAGAGGCTACGTTCAGTTGGAAGTGGGATTGGACCCGCAACTTGTGCACCTGTACGAGTAGCTGATTCTACGATTTTTGCAGCCGCTGTGTCAAGCGTACGGTGTTCGTAAGCTTTCAAACGGATACGGATTTTTTTGTTTGCCATCTTTTTCTCCTTTTCGTCTATTTAAGATAATAGGCTAGCTCCACAAGAAAACCGACGCGCGTTGCGTGGCAATGCAACCGAGCGTGTCGCAACCTCTTGCATCAAAGCTAAGGCTGTAATTTACAGCACCATAATAGAATAACACAAAGCCCCTGCGATTGCAAGGGATTTGTTGCTGTTTTTTCGTTTTTTTGCGATGAAACTGTTTTCCTATCTTTTCTTTTTAAAACTAGGCATTTTCTTCTATATAAATTGAGTTCTCTTGACCTCAAATTTAGCTTCTGATTGGTCCACTAAGATATCCGCCTTAGACTCAGTTTCTTTATAGTATCGCAGATACTGCTCCCGTCTCATCTGATGACTAGCCAATATAAAGGATGCATCACGATTTCTCACAGTTGTATCTCGAGCTAGGCGCCGCTTTAATTCGGTCTCTTCATCCGTGTAGAAACAGATAGTTTTGTCAAAGAGTTCTTTGGGTAAAAAGCCAATAGACATCCCTTCGACAATCAGAATTGGTTTTGCTCCAGACAAGACCTCACTAGCCTTCCAAGGTTCTTCAATTGTTAAGATATCCATACCCGCCTGTAAGGCCAGGATATCTCGCTCCAAACTCGCCAGTTCATGCGCCACTGTTACCTTTTGATTTGGCGTGTCCTTTGGTACTACCAGATGGCGTCTAGAGGTGATATTAAGTCGTTTTTCTTCACTCTCTTCACCTGTTCATAGCTTTCTTTTCCGTCATTAAGCTTATCCCAAATCACTACTTGCCCACTTTGAAGAGATTTTTGCACATCGATGATTCGTTGATTTGACGAACCTCTAAACTGAAGCATGAGATTTCGCTTGGTACGATCGTATCGTCCATCGACAAGGATGTCAATCAGTGATAAGAGTTCTTGTTTATCTGGAGTTTCCAACATCATTTCTTCCCAAGTGTAGCCCGTCCAGGACCAGATATCTTTTTCTGGTAATTCCTTTCGAATCCGCTTAACGAGTGGCAAGAGAATGCCCGTGTTTAGAAAAGGCTCCCCTCCCAGCAAAGTCAAGCCTTGAACATAGGGATGGGCAAGGTCTGCCATGATCTGTTCTTCTAATTCTGCTGTATAGGGTATTCCTGCATTGAAGGACCAGGTTGCTACATTATAACAACCCTCGCAGTGAAACATGCAACCTGCTACATATAGAGAGTTACGCACACCTTCTCCATCCACAAAGTTAAAGGCCTTGTAGTCGATGATACGCCCTTGACTGAGCTCCTCGCTTTTCCATTCTTGTGGTTTTGGATTATTCATTCGCTACCTCTATCCAATAACGCTCGACTCCATTACGAACATCCTCAAGGAGTCCACTATTTGCTAGAATGACTGCTCTGCTGGCAGGATTATTTACGCTACAGGTTACAAGAGCTTTCTTAATATTCTTTTCCTTAGCAACTTGCAAGCCCTGACGGAGAGTTTCCTTAGCATAACCCTTGCCTCTTTCTGATGGACGAATGGAGTAGCCAATGTGGCCACCTTCTTCTAGGAGAAAGTTACTGAGGCGCAACCGAAGATTAAGAAATCCAACTGATTGACCTTTCTCAGAAAAAGCCACTAACTGAATTGCAGGAACCCATCCTTCAGGCAGATTAATTCCCATTTCCTGTTCCTGATTGCTTTCTAACCAGTCTTCATACACAAAGTTCTCTGTATCCCAAAATCCGCCATTATGGGCTGATTGGCTTTTTTCAAACTCTGCCATCATCTCTAAAACTGTTTCTTTATCTGCTAATCTTGGTCTGCGTAATTTCATCCTTACCTCCCACTAAGAGAAAAGCGAGAGTTGACTCTCACTTTTATTTTTTCTTATTCTTGTTTAAAAATTGTTCTCTGAGGCTGAGCAAACGTTCTTTCTTACCAGCTCCACCCTTAGAGTGTTTCTCGTGATAACGGGTCACTTGTGCGCGCCCCTTATCGTCTAATTGATATTTTCCCATTTCATTTCTTTCTAATTTGTTACTTGATGGCCAGCTATTTTAATCGTTGAACCATTCATATGTTTGACACGCGCTGCGATTTCCTTGTGACGACCGTTGACCATCGGTCTCGCTTGAGGATTGCCTAGATAGCCACAAGTACGTTTAACAACGTCAACTGTTTTAGGGTCACTATTGCCACAGTTTGGACAAGCAAATCCTCTTTCAGTTGGTTCAAAATCACCTTCAAAGTCACACTTGTAGCAACGGTCTATTGGAGTATTGGTTCCCAAATAACCCACACGGTCATAGGCATAGTCCCAGACAGCTTCTAAGGCCTTTGGATTTTGCTGAAGGACTGGATACTCACAATAATGGATGAAACCACCTGACGCACCTGCTTCTGGATAGACTTTCTCAAAGTCTAATTTTTCAAATGGTGTTGGATTTTTACGAACATCGTAGTGGAAAGAGTTAGTGTAGTATTCCTTGTCTGTAATATCAGGAATAGAACCAAACTTCTCTGTATCTAGTCGGCAGAAACGGTCTGTCAAACTTTCAGATGGTGTTGAGTAGATAGAGAAATGGTAGCCATATTGGTCAGACCACTCTTCTACACGGCGTTTCATATCGCGAATGATATCCAGCGTAAATTCCTTAGCTTCTAGATTGTGTTCCCAGCTATTTCCAAAGAAAACTGTCGCTACTTCGTACAAACCGATGTAACCCAGCGAAACTGTCGCACGACGATTCTTAAAGAGCTGGTCAACACTTTCTTCTTTACCTAGACGATGGCCAAAAGCACCGTATTGATAAAGGATAGGAGCATTGGCTGGTGTCGCCTCTTTAGTGCGTTCGATACGATAAACAAGAGCATCTTCAGCGATATTCATCCGCTCGTTGAAGATTTCCCAGAACTTATTCATGTCGCCCTCAGACTCAAGAGCAATACGAGGTAGGTTAACTGTCACAACACCCAGATTCATACGGCCTGAATTGACTTCTACACCATTTTCATCCTTCCAACCTTGAAGAAACGAACGGCAACCCATAGGCACCTTGAAGGAACCTGTCAAGTCAACAATCTTATCGTAAGACAAGACGTCTGGGTACATCCGCTTGGTTGCACACTCAAGAGCCAACTGCTTAATGTCGTAGTTGGGAGTCCCTTCTTCCAAGTTAAGACCTCTTTTCAGAGTAAAAATCAGTTTAGGGAAGATAGCTGTACGATGTTCTGAACCAAGGCCCTTAATGCGAATGTTTAAAATAGCCTTTTGAATTTCCCGCTCAAAACGACTAGTTCCTAGACCAAAACCTAGCGAAGTAAAAGGTGTTTGTCCATTTGAAGTGAAGAGAGTGTTGATTTCATACTCGAGAGATTGCATGGCATCATAGATGTCCTTTTGCGTTTTCTTCCAAGCGTAATCTTCCCGTTTTTCTGGTAAGACCCACTCTTCCGCATCCTTAAGGTGTTTTTGATAATTCTTCTCTGCATAAGGCGCCAAGACTTCATCGATACGGTCTGCTGAACAGCCACCGTACTGGCTAGAAGCAACGTTGGCGATGATCTGAGAGATCTGAGCTGTCGCAGTCTGGATAGACTTGGGACTCTCTACCTCTGCATTTCCAATCTTAAAACCATTTTCCAACATCCCCTTGAAATCAATCAAACAGCAGTTGGTCATAGGGGTATAAGGACTGTAGTCCAAATCGTGATAGTGGATATCCCCCTTTTGGTGGGCATTGGCTACATGCTTAGGAAGCATTTGCAATCCGATTGACTTCCCAACAATGCCTGCTGTCAAATCACGCTGGGTGTTAAAGACATCGCTGTCTTTATTAGCATTTTCATTGACAACTGCCTGATCTTTGTTGAGAAGCTTATGGATACTAAAGTTGATATCCGTCGCTTTTGAGCGCTCAAAATCCCTCTGTGTTCGATAAGTGATATACTCTTCAGCCAGCGCATATTCTTTGGCTTCGAGGAGTTCATGTTCTACGATATTTTGAATTTCGTAAATCTTAACCCCCTGTGGAAAGCGACTATGAATTTCTGTGACAATTCGCTCGGTCAGAGCATTTAGGCGTTTTTCGACCAAGGGTGTCACATCCATAACCTTGTCAGCCGCCTTGTGGAGAGCCTTGTCAATCTTGTCCACATCAAATACAACACGTCTCCCATCTCGTTTCTCGACGAAGAGAGTTGGCAAAATTGTAATTTTTTCTTCTAGTGCAATCATATGCATGCTCTTTTCTAAAATGTTCTTTCTAAAAAGTATTATACCACTCTAAAAAGAAAAATCAATATCTTGTGGTAAAAATCCTAAAATTTTTAAAAATACACAAGATATTGATTTAGCTATTTGGTTTTATAGACTTTAAACTCTGAGTAATCAGTCTTTACTGGTTGGTAATTTTCTTTCAAGATTGTTTCCACTTCAGACCAGACTGCTACCTTATCATTCACGACAATCACCTTAGGTTGGTTTTCTTTCAAGTCTTGAATCAAGGTAGTTTTATTTTCTTCTGTATTCGTATAAAGAAGAGGTGATGGGAACATGGATCCAGCCAAACGCTGGCTTTCTTTATACATTTGAACATGAGAATCCCAAATATAGATTTGGTCACCATCACTCGTCTCTTGTTTGACTCTATCTACTACTTGATGTTGTTCTCTATAAGAAGCTGGATGCAAGACAAAACGAGCAACAAAAGGAATTGCAATCAGATAAACCACCACTAGGATAGGTAAGTAGAGATTCCCCTTCATAAATTTTTTCCATAAAGTAGGAGCTTCTTCTCTTCTCCGACGACGAGCTCCTCTAGCTGAATGTTTCCCACGAATACTGGTCATCAAAAGAAGGAGTAAAAATGGAAGGATTAGAATCAAACGCGAACCGTGAAGAGGTTCTTGAGAAAAAAGCAACAAAGCTAGCACAAATAAGAAAGCAAAACTAGCTGGTACCGAAATAACATATAATCTTGATGCCTTTGATTGGAACAATCCTAGAAAAACAAGGAAGAGAGCTCCTAAACCAAAGGTCAACAAACCATAAAATACAACATTATCCATTAGTTGAGGATTGGTAAAGACCTGAAGGGAATCAATCGGATACAAAAGACTTCCTATAGCTCCTCCAAAACCACCTGAAGCAAGCACATAGTAGCCTACTGGGTAAAAGATGAGAGAAAAACCAAGTGCCGCTGCAAAAAACTGATAAACTCCATGGACAAAACGGCCATGCCCAACATTAAAGACAAATAAACCAATCGTTACTACTGCCGTAAAGAGAAGACTTGTAATAGGCTCTATGAAAAATGATAGACCCAAAAAGATCCCCAGACGTAGAAAACCCTTGTCATGGTTAGGATTTAATAGATAAGCTGCTATGAATGAAAATCCTGCAAACAGAAATGGCAAAGCTAAGATAGTAGCGTAACCTCCGCCAAAACCGAGACCAGATACCAAAATATAAAATATGGTTAGGAGTTGCTTGGCTTGTTCCCTTTGTCCCGTCAGATAGTCAGTTGAAGAAAAGAGGAAATAACCTCCTCCTAAGAGGGCTAGCCATTCTACCAAGGCAAAAAGGATGCCTCCTTGAGTGATGTAAAGTAGCAAGTAATAAATAAGACCGTGACTAGCATAATAGCTACTGTAGAGCTGTCCTCCCTGATGCAAAGCCCACCCTATATACAAATCCTGCGCCTGAGAGGGACTTATCATATCTAAAAGTAAAGGTAGCACCACAGAAAAAAAAGTTGCAATCGTACTTCCAATGATGAGTCTGAAAAAAGGGAAAGCTACCTGTTCTTCTTTTTCCACATGAGATTCAAGATTCCTATCCAGTCTATTTTCAATTTCATTACTCTGTATCGTTTCGGATACTTCTTCGATTCTGCCATATACAGCCATGTCGTTTCTCCTATTCAATTTATCTGTCTTAGTATATCAAAAAGACCTAAAATTGTCAGCTTGTGATGGCTGTTTGAGCGATTTTTTGCATAGTTTCACAAAGGTTTCAATTTCCCGAAATCGGTGTAAATGCGTCTGTTCAAATGTCGTGATATAGTTCAATTCCTTCTGAGTCAGCATCGTTCCTCCTATATCTTCTTATTCGTAAAAGACAAGAAAAATAGGACTGGGTTGTATCCTAAGTCCTAGATTTCTTATAAGATAGGGGCGAATAACTGGGCAATTTCCTTAATCAATTTCTGATACCAGCTATTTTTTATCGTATGAGGGAAAATTTCTTGCGATGCTGAAAAAATCTCCTGAAAATCTTTTTGAATCTCTGTGATTGATTCTGTTTTATATAGCAAGACTGCATTTTCATAGTGGTGAAGCAAACTTCTATAATCTAAATTAATCGTTCCAACTGCAGCAAAGTCCTTGTCCACTAGGATTTGTTTACTGTGGATAAAGCCTGGACTATACTCAAAAATCCTCACTCCTGCTGACAACAAATCCGGATAGGCCCCTCTTGTGATGAGTTGGATTAATTTTTTATCAGGAATGAAAGGAGTCACGATGCGGACATCAACACCCCTCATGGCCGCGTTTTTAATACTCTCTGTTAAATCATAGTCAATGATCAAGTAAGGTGTCGTTATATAAATAGAATCGGTAGCCTGATTAATCAAACTTTGATAAACCTTTTTCCCTACCTGGGTACGGAAGATAGGCTTGGGTCCACTACCGTACGGAATACAGAGTCCTTGGCTAGAACAAGGCTGGTTTTCCAGGTGATACTGATCAAAATCGCTGATTTCCCCACGATTGATGTACCAAGTCATCAAAAAGAGACGGGTTAGAGCCTTGACACCAAGGCCATCTAAGCGAACCCCACTATCCTTCCAATAGCCAAAACGTTCTACATGATTGATGTACTCATCGGCTAAGTTAATCCCTCCTGTATAAGCTACCTGACCATCTATGACAAGGATTTTACGATGGTCCCGATTGTTGTAAGCCACCGTCAAACGAGGAATCACTTTGTTAAACTTATGGGCTTCAATTCCTCGACTACGAAGCTGAACAGTATAGTCTCCAGGTAAAGTCGCCATACAGCCGATATCATCATAGAGCATCTTGATCTCTACACCCTGAGCTGCCTTTTGCTCTAGTATATCTAGTATGCTATTCCACATCAGACCTTCTTCGACAATATAGTACTCTAGAAAGATAAATTTCTCAGCTTTCTTGAGATCTTCCAGCATATGTTGCCACATGCTTTCACCCGAAGAAAAGAATTGTGAATCTGTTCGATCATAGACATCGGCATTGCTATCCATACTTAGCAAAGATTTGATAACTCCGTAAGCCGCCTTATCCTCTTCCTTCAATTTCTGGCGGAGAGCTTTACTGTTATCCTCCCGAAAATGCATGGAACCAAGTTTGTCCAACTGCTTGATTTCTTTTTTGGACAATCGCCTTTCACCAAACATCAGATAGAGCAAGGGACCAATGACAGGAACAAAAGTCACCACTAACCACATCACTTTACTATCAGGCGCCATTGAGCGATTGACAATCGCTACGATAGTCGCCATACTCATAAAGATTAAGAGAATAACCCACAGAATAGGAGCCATACGCCCTAAGTAAAGAAAGAGACCAAAAACAAGAGAAAGTTCAAGCAGCATAATCGAAAGACTAAAGCCATACTTGGACATTAATAATTGAAATTTTCTATATTTCATATCCCCTCCTTGATATTTTGATACTCAATGAAAAGCAAAGAGCAAACTAGGAAGCTAGCCGCAGGTTGCTCAAAACACTGTTTTGAGGTTGCAGATGGAAGCTGACGTGGTTTGAAGAGATTTTCGAAGAGTATGAATGCTAAAAACAGGTAATTGATACTAGTATAACTCAGGTATTCGATAGAAGGCAAGTATTTATAATCATTTTTCTGAGTAAAAGCAAAAGAGACTGACAAAACCAGTCTCCTTCTAGTCTATTTTGATAAAACAATGCGATCAGACGCTTCTCTATCCATATCGTCAATAATCATCTGATTTCCATTAATTGTATAAATCTTGGCATCATCCCCAATAATCATGCGTTGATTGGCAGCATCGAAGCTAACCTGCTTGATTTCTTGATCTCCGTCAGTTTCTACCTGTGTCCATGTACCAGTTGTTCCAGTTACCACTAAAGTGATACGATCTCCTTCGTCCTGACCGGTATAAGTTCCATCAATATTGGTTGGTTGAGCTGTAGCTGTATTTTGTGAAGAACTTGTTGCTGTCTGGTTTGAATTTTCTACCGAAGATGAAGCAGCAGGTTGTGATTGCTGAGTTTGTTGAGTTTGCGATTGAGCTACTGGTTGTTGAACTTGTTGAGCCCTCTGTGAACAAGCTACTAGGAGACTAAGACTTGCTAGAGAAGCAAGAGAAAGTGTGAATGTTTTTAATTTCATGATGAATTTCCTTTCTGCTACCGATTTAGAGAATGTTTCTTCTAACTAGTAGTTTCCCTAGTATAACAAGTTCAAAAAAGGAGGTCAATTTATCTGCTCGTGCCCCAGTATGTGGCTCCGTACTTCTGAGATAAAATAAAGAGACCCTGTAATGAATAACAAGTCCTTGGTATCGGCTCTTTCTTCGAAACTGCTGATAAATTCGCGATAAGAAGGAATTATATCGTAACCTGTTATGTCTGTCTCATCTAAAGAACCCTGATAA
This sequence comes from Streptococcus sp., assembly GCA_019414935.1. GTDB lineage: Bacteria > Bacillota > Bacilli > Lactobacillales > Streptococcaceae > Streptococcus. The sequence goes on along the minus strand of DXLD01000037.1, from coordinate 2,471 downwards.
TCAAAGCCAGTTACCTTGAGTTCCACCTGAGGTAAATTTTCAGTCAGATAAGCCAACATCCCTTGATAATCCTTACGTTTCAAGGCTCCAAAGAGGATTTGAGGACGATAACCTCCTTGCTCTTTTTCTTTGATAAACTCAACCAAGCGAGTCAAGGCAGGGAGGTTATGAGCACCATCCAAGTAAATCTGCGGACGAATACGCTCCAAACGCCCAGCCCAATGGGTCTTCTCCAAAGCCTGTCTTACAACCTGCTCATCAACAACTTCCTTTCCTTCCCTCATAAAAAGAAGAAACGTTTGCAACGCCAAGGCCGCATTTTCCTGCTGATAAGCTCCTTCCAATCCTATTTTCAACTGCGAAAAAGTTCCCAAAGAACTTGAAAAATCACCATTCAGCATTGAAAAATCCTGACCTGCCTGATAAAGGTCAACAGCTAAAGAGTCTGCTTTTTTCTGACAAACAAGCCTAGCTTCTGAAGGCAACTTAGCAATCACTGTCTTTTTACCAGCCTTAAAAATACCAGCTTTCTGCTCTGCAATTGCTTCTATACTGTCACCCAGAGTCTCCTGATGGTCAAGTCCGATGGAGGTGATGACAGCAAGCTCTCCAGTTACCACATTGGTCGTGTCAAGTAAGCCGCCAATTCCCACTTCTAATAAAACCAAATCCACCTCTTGCTCTCTAAAATAAAGAAAAGCAATCAAGGTCAGCAATTCAAAAAAGGACAACTGATCATGGGTTTGCAGAAGTGTTTTTTCCATCTCCTTGATCTGCTCAGCTAAACGGATAAAATCAGCGTCTGCTATAGATTGTCCATTAATGCAGATTCGGTCATTGATGGAGATGATATGAGGGGAGGTAAAGGTCGCAACTTTTTTGCCATGCCCCATAAATAACTCCCTCATGAAAGCAATGGTAGAACCTTTCCCATTAGTCCCTGTTACATGGATAATAGGATAAGACTTCTCGGGATTCCCTAACAAATCCACCGCTTGCTGCATTCGGCCTAAACCTGATCGAAAATTCAAACCGATCCGACTATGAAGCCACTCTTCTACTTTAAACATATACATCTCCTTAATTACAGGTTCAATCAACTGCCTCAATAAAGTCTCATAACTAACAAAAACGAGGCCAGGATTTTCGTCCCGACCTCTCACCTGGTTAGCTAATAACTAGCTACTATGAAGTTAACGTGGGGTAAAACATCCCCCGAACTTACTGACGGTTTTTATTTTTAGCGTCAGGCTAAAAACGTCCACTGGACGTTCCAACTCTTCCCAATTTCTAGGAGTTGGGGTGATACAGTCTCCCAGACTGCCTGCTCTTTCTTTTTTCTAAAAGCAGGGCTAAAAACGTCCCCCGGACGTTTTTACTCCTCCATAAAACTATTGAAGACTTCTTCAATCATGTTCCATTCGTCTTCTGAGTCTTCTGGGATTGGTTGCAATTCGCCTTCGGTTCCATCTTCATTTTCGATGAATGAGTAAGCTTGGATTTCAACTTGTCCGTCTTCGTCTTCTTCTGCATTAACTGGTACTAGAAGAACATAGTTTTTACCAAATTCTTCTTTTCCATCAATCGTCAAAAGGATTTCAAACAAGGTTTCATTTCCTTGCTCATCTACTAGTGTGATTAGTTCACGTTCTTCGTGGTCGTGGTTATGATCGTGTGACATAGCCTCTCCTTTGTATTAAAATTTTCTATCTAAATAATTTTGTAAAATCAGCTGAGCTGCTAATTTATCAATGACTTTCTTGCGCTTGTTACGACTAATATCTGCTTGTTCAATCAACATACGCTCTGCGGCAACTGTTGTCAAGCGTTCATCTTGATAGTCTACTGGTAAACCAAAAAGCTCTTCCAGCTTTGCTCCGTAGGCTTGACTAGCTTCCACGCGCGGTCCGCTTGTATTGTTCATGTTTTTAGGCAAGCCCACTACAAATCGTTCCACCTTGTAAGTATCAACCAACTCCTTAACGCGGTCAAAACCAAATTGACCTTGCTCCTCATTGATTTGGATGATTTCAAGTCCTTGAGCTGTAAAACCAAGCGGATCGCTAATCGCCACCCCTACCGTTTTTGAACCGACGTCCAATCCCATAATTCTCATAGGTTATAGATCGACTCCTTGTCCTTTAAGGTAGTAGCGGACTAATTCCTCAACGATTTCATCACGCTCATACTTACGGATTTGATTTCGTGCATTATTATAACGAGGAACGTAGGCAGGGTCTCCACTCAATACGTAACCTACGATTTGGTTAATTGGGTTGTAGCCCTTATCGTTCAACGAAGCATAAACATCAGTCAGAGTTTCGCTAATTTCTTTTTTATTGGAATCGTCCAATTTAAAACGTACTGTTTCTTCAGTAAATCCCATTCTAACACCCTCTTTCCTTAGAATAGTACCATTATAGCATAATTCCTTACGTTCTACAAATCAGGCAGTCTATTTATTTGGATTT
>DXLD01000036.1:0-11396 GCA_019414935.1 Streptococcus sp. | reverse complement strand
TTTCTTTAAAATAGTACAAAACTAGAAAAAGGAAAAAATCATGACCAAAACAATTCTTGTTACAGGTGGGGCTGGCTACATTGGCTCTCATACCGTTAAAGCTCTTTTAAATGCTGGCTACAAGGTGCATGTCTTAGATAATCTTTCTACAGGAAATCGTTCGGCTGTAGATAGTCGTGCTAGCTTTAAACAACTGGATGTTTATGATGCTAGTGCCTTAAAAGCTTATTTGGAAGAAAATCAGATTGATGCTGTTCTTCATTGTGCAGGTGAGATTGTTGTGAGCGAAAGTATTGAAAATCCAAGTAAATACTTCACTGCCAATGTTGCTGGTATGAACCAAGTTCTCAAAGTCTTATCTGAAGTTGGCATTCAAAAAATCATGTTCTCTTCGACTGCTTCCCTCTATGGTAATAACTGTATTGACAAGCCTGCAACTGAAGATACCCTGCTCGACCCTGTCAACCCTTATGCAGAAACAAAACTGATGGGCGAACGAATGATTTACTGGATGGCTAATCGTTACGATTGGAAATATGTTATTTTCCGTTACTTTAATGTTGCCGGGGCTGAAATGGATGCTTCAAATGGCCTGCGTGTAAAAAATCCAACTCACATCATTCCCAATATCAACAAAACTGCATTGGGACAAAATGATAGCCTAAAAATATTTGGAGATGACTACGATACACGTGACGGTTCATGTATTCGAGATTACATTCACGTTTTGGATCTTGCACAGGCTCATGTTAAAGGGATGAACTACCTATTTCAAGAAGACAGTTCTTCTCAAATCTTTAACTTGGGAACTGAAAAAGGTTATACCGTCAAAGAAATCTTTAAAACTGCTGAAGAATTACTTAACCAAGAAATACCACACGAGATTGTTGCGCGCCGTGCTGGTGACCCAGCTAGCGTCCTAGCAGACGCCTCAAAAGCTAAAAAATATCTTGATTGGAAGGCTAGCTACTCCCTCGAAGATATTATTTTATCGGATTATCATTGGCGTGTTAAAGAAGGCAAAAACATTTTGGAATAGGATAACAAAGGAGAAAGGCTTGGCGCTCTCTCCTTGTTTTATTTATTAAATTGTCAGAAAATTTATTGACAGATTAAAGAAATCGTGTTACAGTAATATCCGCAGGTATCTTTCGGTACCAAATCTACATGAAAGGATGGGGTATGAAACTTTCTCATTATTTAATTGGCTTACTTCTACTCCTAGTCTTTCTCTCTATTAGCATTGGAACCAGTGATTTTTCATGGGGAAAGCTCTTTGCTTTCGACCAGCAGACCTGGCTTCTCTTTCAAGAGTCCCGTCTTCCAAGAACCATCAGTATTCTCCTTGCGGCCTCTAGTATGAGTATGGCAGGACTGCTCATGCAGACTATCACTCAAAATCAGTTTGCTGCTCCGAGTACAGTTGGAACCACTGAAGCGGCCAAACTGGGAATGGTATTGAGCCTCTTTGTCTTTCCGTCGGCTAGTCTGACCCAAAAGATGCTCTTTGCTTTTGTTTCATCCATCACATTCACCCTCTTCTTCCTAGCCTTTATGACCATTTTTACTGTAAAGGAAAGGTGGATGTTGCCTCTGATTGGAATCATCTATAGCGGGATTATCGGTTCTGTGACAGAAGTTATCGCCTACCGTTTCAATCTGGTTCAGAGCATGACCACTTGGACCCAGGGCTCCTTCTCCATGATTCAGACCCATCAGTATGAGTGGCTCTTTTTAGGCCTCATCATCCTGATAGCCGTTTGGAAATTATCCCAAACCTTCACCATCATGAATCTAGGAAAAGAAACTAGCGAAAGTTTGGGGATTTCCTACTCCCTACTTGAAAAACTGGCCCTCTTTCTAGTGGCGCTAACGACTAGTGTCACCATGATTACCGTGGGTGGCTTACCTTTCATCGGAGTTATTGTTCCCAATCTTGTTCGCAAACGCTATGGAGATAATCTAAGTCAGACCAAACTCATGGTCGCACTGGTCGGTGCCAATCTGGTCCTAGCCTGCGACATCCTCTCTCGAGTCTTGATTCGACCCTATGAGCTGTCTGTCAGTCTCTTGCTAGGAATCATCGGTAGCCTCATCTTTATACTACTTCTCTGGAGAGGGGGACGAAAAGATGCAGTTTAAAAGCAAACATACCAAACTCTTCTGCCTTCTCATTATGCTGGCTATCGGAGCTTGTATCCTCTATTTTTGGCCTATTAGTCACCTATCTGTCTTTGCTTGGAAACTTCGTTCTCAAAAGATTGTCGTTTATCTCTTGGTAGCTATCGCGACTGGGATTTCGACCATTAGTTTTCAAACCCTGACGGAAAATCGTTTCCTGACGCCAAGTATTTTAGGAATCGAATCCTTCTACGTCCTACTACAAACTCTACTGCTGGTTTTTGAAAGCAAGTTTCTTCAACTCGGGAAGTCTCCCATCTTAGAATTCCTAGTTTTGCTTCTGCTTCAATCCCTCTTCTTTCTTGCCTTACAAGGCTACTTGAAGACGCTGATGAAGCAAGATCTGGTCTTCATCCTGTTGATCTGTCTAGCACTCGGAAGTCTCTTTCGAAATATCAGTACCTTCCTTCAGGTCTTGATGGATCCAAATGAATACGATAAACTGCAAAACAGTCTTTTTGCCTCCTTTCAACATCTCAACACTTCCATCCTAGCCATCGGTTCTCTAATCATCCTCGCTTTGACCATCTTTTTCTTTCGAAAAGCAGTCATTCTGGATGTCTTGCACCTGCAAAGAGAAACGGCTCAGATATTGGGACTCGATGTTGAAAAAGAACAGAAAGAACTCCTCTGGGGCATCGTGCTTTTGACCTCAACGGCCACTGCCTTGGTAGGTCCTATGGCCTTCTTCGGCTTTATGCTAGCCAACCTCACCTACCTGATTGTCAAAGACTATCGGCACAAGATGCTCTTTATCGTGGCTATTCTAATTGGATTTATCAGTTTGACCTTGGGGCAGGCCCTGATTGAACGAGTCTTTGCACTGGAAATTCGCATCAGCATGATTATCGAGAGTGTAGGGGGGCTCTTATTCTTTATCTTACTATACAGGAGGGCGCGTCAGTGAAACTGGAAAACATTGACAAATCCATTCAAAAACAGGATATTTTGCAAGGCATTTCGCTTGAGGTCAGTCCTCAGAAACTGACAGCCTTCATTGGTCCAAATGGTGCTGGAAAATCGACTCTCCTCTCCATCATGAGCAGACTGACCAAGAAAGATCAGGGGATTCTCAGTATCAAAGGCCGTGAAATCGAGAGTTGGAATTCACAAGAACTAGCTCAAGAACTGACCATCCTAAAGCAGAAAATCAATTACCAAGCCAAATTGACGGTTGAAGAACTGGTCAGTTTTGGACGTTTTCCCTACAGCCGAGGTCGACTGAGACCAGAAGATTGGGAAAAAATCCGAGAAACTTTGGACTATCTGGAACTGACCAACCTAAAAGACCGCTACATCGATAGCCTGTCTGGAGGACAGCTCCAGCGCGTCTTTATCGCTATGGTGCTGGCCCAGGATACGGACTTTATCTTGCTGGACGAACCACTCAACAATCTCGATATCAAGCAAAGCGTCAGCATGATGCAGATTCTCAAGCGACTGGTGGAAGAACTCGGAAAGACCATTATCATCGTCCTCCACGATATCAACATGGCCAGTCAGTATGCGGATGAAATTGTCGCCTTCAAAGACGGCCAAGTCTTTAGCAAGGGAACGACTGCTCAAATTATGCAGGTCGACCTGCTCAGTCAACTTTACGAGATTCCCATCACGCTGGCTGATATCAATGGCAAAAAGATCTGCATCTATAGCTAGCAACTCAGAAACTCGAATTAGAAGAAACTTTGTCTCTTAGTCAATAAAACCTAGAGACTCCCTAAATCGTTATCACATTTTAAAAAGGAGAAATCATGAAAACATCCCTTAAATTTTATCTCACTGCCCTAGTGGCCAGCTTCTTGCTCCTACTTGGTGCATGTAGTACAAACTCAAGCACTAGTACGACGGAGTCAAGTAGCTCTGCTCCAACAGAGGTAACCATTAAAAGTTCACTAGGTGTAGTCACACTTTCAAAAGTCCCTGAAAAGATTGTGACCTTTGACCTCGGTGCTGCGGATACTATTCGCGCTTTAGGTTTTGAAAAGAATATCGTCGGAATGCCTACAAAAACTGTTCCGACTTATCTTAAAGACCTAGCTGGAAAAATTAAAAATGTTGGTTCTATGGTTGAGCCAGACCTAGAAGCCCTTGCTGCTCTTGAACCAGACCTAATTATCGCTTCACCACGTACCCAAAAATTCGTAGATAAGTTCAACGAAATCGCTCCGACTGTTCTCTTCCAAGCAGGCAAAGATGACTACTGGACTTCTACCAAGACTAATATCGAATCCCTAGCAAGCGCCTTCGGTGAAACTGGTACACAGAAAGCCAAGGAAGAATTGGCCAAGCTAGACAAGAACATCCAAGAAGTCGCTTCTAAAAATGAAAGCTCTGATAAAAAAGCCCTTGCCATCCTCCTCAATGAAGGAAAAATGGCTGCCTTTGGTGCCCAATCTCGTTTTTCTTTCTTGTATCAAACCTTGAAATTCAAGCCAACTGATACTCAATTTGAAGACTCTCGCCACGGACAAGAAGTCAGCTTTGAAAGTGTCAAAGAAATCAATCCTGACATCCTCTTTGTCATCAACCGAACCCTTGCCATCGGTGGGGACAACTCTAGCAACGACGGTGTCCTAGAAAATGCCCTTATCGCTGAAACTCCTGCCGCTAAAAATGATAAGATTATCCAACTAACACCAGACCTCTGGTATCTAAGTGGAGGCGGACTTGAATCAACAAAACTCATGATTGAAGACGCACAAAAAGCTTTGAAATAAGCAACTTCAAACTCAACTAACATCTCTACATGATAAAACGCATCCTATCAGACTCACTCAAACCTGATAGGATGCGTTTTTATCATTTCACTAAAATATTTTTTCCTAACCTCATTTTTCTTCTTGATTCCGTTTAAGGGAAAAATGGTCTGGGACGGGGTCCTTACCTGTTTTCGACCAGGGATGGCAACGTAAAATCCGAGCCAAGCCCATCAAAACACCCTTGAAGCCATGTTTTTCAATAGCCTGAATCATATAGTTTGAGCAAGTAGGCTCAAAACGACAAGAAGGTGGAAAGGCTGGGGAGATAAAACGTTGGTAAAAGCGCACAGGCGCTATTAAGATTCGTTTCATTATTTCTTGGTTACAGCCATGGTGTGGAGTTGACTGATTTCTTTTTTATTAAGACGACGGGATTCTCCTGGACGGAGTCCTGTCAAGTCTAGATGTCCAAAACGGGTCCGTGACAACTTATCTACTTGGAGACCGACAGCTTCAAACATCTTTTTAACCTGGTGGTTACGCCCTTCATGGATAGTCAACTGCACCACAGAGCGGTTTTTGACTGGGTCCACTTTGAGAATCTCATAGACAGCCGGCTTGGTTTTCTTACCATCAATCTCAAGTCCACGGGTCAAGGGGCGGAGATTATCCTTATTGGCAACACCTTTAACACGCGCGACATAAACCTTGTCAATCTCATTACGAGGGTGAATCATTTCATCCGTAAAATCCCCGTCATTAGTCAAAATCAAAACACCTGATGTATCCCAGTCCAAACGACCTACAGGGTAGATGCGCTCCTTCACGTTGGGCAAGAGGTCGACAACCGTCTTGCGGCCCTTGTCATCTGTCACACTGGAAATCACACCACGTGGTTTGTTAAGCAGATAGTAGACCTTCTCTTCGTTGTAGATGGGTTGGCCTTCTACTTCGACCTTGTCACCTGACTTGATGGTCGTTGCTAGTTCACGTACCACCTGGCCGTTAACCGTCACCAAACCTTGCTTAATCAGCTCTTCTGCTTTTCTCCTACTGGCCACACCTGCGTGGGCAATATACTTATTGATTCTCATCTTCTTCTATCCTTTCACCAAATAATTGGCTTTCTTGGGCTTGAATCTCAAGCTCATCAATCACTGGTAATTCTTCCAAATGGTTAATTCCCATGTAATCTAGGAAATAATCTGTAGTCACATAGAGGTTGGGGCGACCCAACACTTCTTTTTTTCCGTCTTCCTTTATCAGGTTAAAAGCCTGCAATTTTGCCAAGGCCCCACTCGAGTTGACCCCACGGATGGCATCAATCTCTATTCGTGTGATGGGCTGCTTATAAGCAATGATGGACAAGGTCTCAAGGGCAGCCCGAGATAAACTCTGGTTGATAGGTGCCTTAGAGTATTCCTTCAAAATCTCTGCAAATTGAGGCTTGGTCACCAATCTATAAGCGCCCCCTGTCTCAATCAGAGCCAAACTGGAATCTGGGTCCTTTTCATACTTATGGGCTAATTTTTCTAAACTCTGCTGGATGCCTGTCGGTGGCAGAGAGAGGAGTTCAGCTAACTGGCGGACTCTAATCCCATCTTCACCCGCTACAAACAAGAGCGCTTCTATTTTTGCTAAAGTACTCATCTTTCCTCTCTATCAAGTCTAGCTTTGGGCCACTTGACTCTCTTCCTTCTTTTCCATGAGATAGATATCTCCGAAACTTTCCTCTTGCACGAGGATCAGCTCCTGGGTTTTGATTAACTCTAGGGTTGCCAAAAAGAGGGTAATGACCTCTTGGACATCCTGGGCTTCCTTAAATAAATCCTGCAAGCGCAATTGATCTCGTCCAGCCAAGGACTCTTTCACGATAACCATCATGTCCTCAATCTTATACTCATCCCGCAAGATAGTCGTGTGATTCTGTGCAAACTCCTCTTTTTTCTTGGCTAGGATATTTGAAAAAGCCAAAAAGAGGTCAATGGTCGTCTTGTCATGCACAAGCTCCGCATCTTCGTAAATCAACTCTGTCGGTGCTTTGGAATAGTACTGGGCCCGTTCTTGGTGCTTGGCTTCCAAGTGCTCACCCAAGAGCTTAAACTTACGGTATTCTTCGATTTGGGAAAGAAGATCCTGCTCTAGGTCATCTTCCAAATCTGTCACTTCTGCTACCTTTGGCAAGAGCTTGCGACTCTTGATCAGCATGAGCTGACTGGCCATGACCATATACTCTCCCGTCACTTCCAGACGCATGGCCTGCAGGGTTGAGACATAGGCTAGATACTGTTCGATGACTTCCGTAATAGGCACATCGTAGATATCCATCTGGTACTTAGAGACTAGGTGCAGAAGCAAGTCCAAAGGCCCTTCAAAATCTTTTAGTTTAATATCCATTATCTATATTTTTCTAAGGTCAGGACTGTTTTTAATCCTAGTTTTTTTGCAATTTCGTACAAATCGACCTTGTTTTCTATCTGTCTTAGAATGAACTGTTCCCGCAAGGCTTGAGCGGATAAGGTTGAGAAACCTTTCTCCCTGACAAAAGCTTCTAGCTGACGAAAGGCCCACTGACGAGAATAGGCTTTCCCTGCCCTTTCAAAAAGATAGGTTTGACCCATCAAGGGTTCCAATTCTGAAAGTAAGGTCGTGGGAATGGTGACAATCCTCTGTTGGGAAGCCTTGTTAATTCGCAACACCTGAAAATCCAAATTGATATCCGCAACCTTGAGAGCTAAAATCTCACTGGGCAAGAGGCCCATTTCCAAGATAAGAAGAGCCAATAAACGGCCCTCTGGATATTCGCTTTCCTCCAAAAAAGCGTCTAAGTTTAGAATTTCTGGCTTTTCCGTCTTCTTTTCAGCTTGTTTGGCTAATTCCAAGCGATAAAAGCTATCCACTTCTCCTTTTTGATAGAGAAAGTAGAGAAATTGGTTACAGGCCGAAATCTTTCGCTTCTGGGCGCTGATTTTTAGATTGGCTAGCTGGGCTTGGTAAATCTTGAGACTAGTTTCAGAAACCCGCTCGCCTACAATATCTAAAAATTGTTCCAAATCATACCTATAAGACTGCTTGGAATTGGTAGATAAGCCCTGCTTTTCCTCTAAGAAATCTGAAATCCTGTCTCTCATTTGCATCGAATCTCATATTCCTTACTAAAGTCATGCAAGAGGGCATTGACTGCCTTGAGGATAGACTTGCGCGTGATAATTCCTTGGAAAATCCCTGACGCATCCACAACAGGTAAGAAGGACTCATCTACCAACTTGTGCAAGACCTCCGTAATGGTAAAATCAGGCGAGACGACCGCTACGTCCGTTCTCGTCATATGAACGATATCCGTATCTGCCATGATTTCTTGACTCAAGTCATGCTCCATCTGATAAGCCATAATATCTCTGAGACCAATCGTCCCAACAAACTGTTTTTCATCTGTCACAACGGGAACACGGGTATAGGTCATCTGACTGAGCAAGAGGGTAGCGTGATCCGCATTGTGAGTATCAATCAACACAGCTAGATTTTTAGCAGGAGTCAAAAAAGTTTCTTCTTGCCCCAACAAGAAAGTCTCAAACTCCTTGGCAATCATCGGCTAAACTCCTTGGACAAGCCCGGATACACCTCATGGTCTCGTGTCAAAAAGTCCACTTTGAAATAACTGTCATCAATCTCCACACGAGCATAGAGACATTCTCTGATGGTCCCACGTGGTTGACTGATGGAACCTGGATTTAGAAAAAGAGTCTTGCCTTCCATCCAAGCACTTGGCACATGCAAGTGACCATAGAGGCAGATATCGGCCTCTTCCTCCTGAGCCCAGTAGTCCAACTTTTGAAAATTGAAATTAATGTCAAACAAGTGACCATGTGTTTGGATAATCTTGGTCGAACCAAGCTCAGTCACCAAACGTTCTGGGTAACCTGCATAGAAGTCCATATTCCCTTTAACAACACGGATGCCTTCCCAAAGGGGAGAATCAGGACGCAGTTCAGAATCGCCGTTATGAAAAACGGCATCAACTTTGCCTACATAGCGATCACGGATTTCTTCCACAATCAAGCTATCGCCATGAGAATCGCTCATTACAATGATGGTTTGCTTTGCCATGATGGAAATACCTCCAAAAGTTTCTTAACGGCTAAGGCACGGTGAGATTGACTATTTTTTTCTTCAAGGGTTAATTCAGCTGAGGACTTGCCTGTCTCTCCTACCAGGAAGAGAGGATCGTAACCAAATCCATTTTCACCCTTAGGTTCAAAGTTAATGTAGCCTGGCCAGTCTGCTTCAACAACCAAGCTTTCCTTGTTTGGACTGGCCACGACTAGGGTTGTATGGAATTGAGCCGAGCGGTCCTTGAGTTCAAAGACCATGGCCAATTCGTGCAAGAGTTTGGCATTGTTTTCACGGTCAGTAGCTCCCACACCTGCGAAACGAGCTGACCAGACACCTGGCAAGCCACCAAGGACATCGACTTTGAGACCTGAGTCATCTGCCAAAACCATCTTGCCCGTTAATTGAGAAATAGTTTCTGCCTTGAGGCGGGCGTTTTCTTCGAAGGTCATGCCTGTTTCTGCTACTTCAGGTAAGTCAGGATAGTCATTAAGATTTTCCACATCGTATCCTAACTTGTCAAAGATAGCTCGAAATTCCTTGGTCTTGCCCTCGTTACGAGTCGCAATCAACAAGGTTTCTCTAACCTTGTTTGTCTCAAAGAAGTCGTGAACATTGACCCCTTCTTTAGGCAATTCCACATACAAGAGTTGCCCATTTTCAACCAAGAGCAGGGCCCCTTGACGTTGAATGACTTCCAAGTTACGTCCCATTTCTTGGTTGAGGATATCTACCACAAAAGACAATAAACGGTAGCGAGAACCATAGCGTAAAACAGCAACTGAAATCGGGAAACCTCGTTCCTCGTCTCGAAAGATTTTGGCCAATCCAACCAGAGGGAAATCCAAGTCTTCATCAGTCAACGTCCGGACGCCACCAAAAATAGCATAGGACCCGACATACCAGTCCTGGTCATCCTTGTATTCATAAATTTTATTTGTCATAATTCTACATGCTCCACATGAATCTCTTTTTCAAGCCATTCTTCACCAATTTGTGCAAAACTTTGGCTGCTGGCTGTTGTGTAAAAACGGTGATGGAGTGGTCCGGCATCGCGACCACGATTGATTTCAAAATAATTGAGTAAGACTGAAATGTCCCGTACACACTCTGCCCCACTATCGATGAGCTGAACCTTGGGTCCCATGACATTTTGAATAATGGGTCTGAGGAGTGGATAATGGGTACAACCCAAAATCAGGCTATCCACCTTTCCAACCAAGGGACGTAGGGTTTCATAAACTACTTTCTTAGTGACACTGGTTGACAGAGCCCCAGACTCCACCAAGGGAGCAAACTTGGGACAGGCCAAACTCTCCACCTGTAAGTCCGGATCCAGATCATTGATTTTCTGTCGGTAGATGTCAGATTGTACCGTCATAGGCGTTCCAATGACTCCGATTTTCCCACCTTGGCTGGACTTGATGGCTGCCGAAGCTCCTGGCAAAATTACACCTAGGACAGGAATATCTAGTTGAGCCTTGATTTCTTCCCAGACGACCGCAGTCGCTGTATTACAAGCAATGACAATCATTTTGACATCCTTGGTCAAAAGAAAGTTGACCAACTGCCAAGTATATTCACGAATTTGCTCAGCAGGACGGGGCCCGTAAGGCGCGCGTGCCGAATCTCCAATATAGACGATTTCTTCATGGGGAAGTTGGCGCATGAGCTCGCGCACAACGGTCAAGCCCCCGACACCCGAATCCAAAAAACCAATTGGTCGATTATCCATACAGTCTTCTTTCTAGTCTTTTTTCTGATTGATAGTTCATTATGATTACTTGTCTTTATGAACTGAAGAACAACTTCATCAACAACTATCTCTCTTAATCATAATCAAATATCAATAGAATGCAAGGAAAAAGTCTCATCCCTAAACCCTTAGCCAACATAGTGAGAAGTCTGGAACTTTCATCCCAGACTTTTCCTTATTTATTTTTTCTTTTTATTGTTAGCAAGGGCCGCCTTTTGTTGGCGGATGATTTGGTGGTAAACTTGTTGTACCTTAGCTTCGCTTGGTTTTTGACCATTTGCACTCAAAAGAGTACGAACTGCTTCAGCATTCAAACGTGGGTTGTCAGCGAATTCTTTTTCAATTTGCTTACGAACCAAGTACATTCCTCCAAGAGCTCCTCCTAGAAAAGCTAGCACAATCAATACAATTGCTAATAGTAAATCCATCATATTTCTCCTGTTTCTTTTTGAGTCTCTTTCATTATACCACAAACTAGCCACCCTGACTAGTTTGTTTTACGCTTTCAAGGATGGAATAAACAGCAAAAAGAACCCTGCTTTTCTGCGAAAGAGGGCTCCTTACTGAGTTTATACTCACTGAAAATCAAAGAGCAAACTAGAAAGCTAGCCGCAGGCTGCTCAAAACACTGTTTTGAGGTTGCAGATAGA
>DXLD01000035.1:4623-11746 GCA_019414935.1 Streptococcus sp. | reverse complement strand
GCTTCAGTAGTTGAGTTCGCTCGCTTTGAAGTTGGTGAAGGTATCGAAAAAGCTGCAAATGACTTCGAAGCTGAAGTTGCAGCTACAATGGCAGCAGCCTTGAATAACTAATAATAAAAAGGAAGCCAAATTGCTTCCTTTTTTCTATGCAGTAGATTCTTATAGGGAGAGTTTTCTATTTTTAAGGTATAAATAAAAAGCCCTATAATAAGGGCTAAGTGTATTTAGGAGACTACACTTCAAAATTCATAGAGTGCTGTAGACAAATAACGTTCGCCGTTATCTGGTGCTAGAGCAAGGACTTTCTTACCTGTACCTAATTTCTTAGCAACTTCAATTGCTCCGTAGATAGCTGCAGCTGAAGAAATACCAACAAGGAATCCTTCTTTTCCACCAATCTCACGGCCAAGTGCGAGAGCATCGTCTGATGTTACACGAACGATACCATCATAAGCCTTTGTATCCAGTGTATCAGGAATAAATCCAGCTGATATACCTTGAATTTTGTGAGGACCAGGTTTTTCACCAGATAGAATAGCAGATTCATCAGCTTCCACTGCATAAACTTGAATGTTTGAATTTGCTGTTTTGAGTGCATGAGAAACACCAGAAATCGTTCCACCGGTACCAACTCCAGCAACAAAGGCATCTAATCCATTTTTACCGAAAGCAGCTAGTATCTCAGCTCCTGTTGTTCTTTCGTGTACTTCTGGATTAGCTGGATTGTCAAATTGAAGTGGGAGGAAACCATCACGTTCAGCAGCGATTTCTTGGGCCTTAGCAATAGCACCTTTCATTCCCTCACTACCAGGAGTTAGGACGAGTTCAGCACCATAAGCTTGGATAATTTTACGTCGTTCTACACTCATCGTTTCAGGCATGACGATGACAACTTTATACCCTTTAGCAGCACCTACCCATGAAAGACCAATACCAGTGTTTCCACTTGTTGCTTCAACAATAGTAGAACCTGGCTTCAGAATACCGTCTTGTTCAGCTTTTTCAATCATGCTAAGAGCAATACGGTCTTTTACAGATGAACCAGGGTTAAATGCTTCAAGCTTTACATAAACGTCCGCAGCACCTTCTGGCACGATGTTATTGAGTTTAACAATCGGTGTTTGTCCGATTAGTTCAGTAATGTTGTTATAAATAGCCATAATACACCTCTTTGTATAAGATATTTCTAGTATAACGCTATCTATACCATTTGTAAAATATAGAAATCCTATCGAAGCGATAGGATTTTTTTATATCATAGGTTTAAGCCATTAATTTTCAAGCGATTGTGATAAGCTAATTCTAGTAAATAGGTGTAAAGTGGAACGATATCTGTTTTCTTAGGAAATTCAAATTTATGAGCACTAAAATGCTCATTATGTGCTTTTAGAAAAACATTTTCTAGATAAGTAATCGTTATTTCACTATCATCTATACCTGCTCCTGCAGTTTCCATTTCAACATTAACAATATTCATCAAAAAAATTGATTTAACGGACATCTTACGACCAGTAGCGCCTTGTTTATCAGTAAAGATAATACGGATATTTGTAAATATGATTGAGTCACGAATCAGTTTATATCCACTTTGAATTTCTTCGTTTTCCAGTAGATATTGTCCATATTCTTTGATAAGAGTTTCTTTGTTTTGCTCGCTAAAGTTACCAGCGAGTCCTTGAATGAATTTTCCAAATGCCATCTTTTTCTCCTTTGTTTACACTAAGTTTACAGGAACTTCAACTTCACGTAAACCTTGATCAGTTAAAGTAACTTTCCCATTAAAAAATTCCACCAGTGCAGCTTTAATATTTTCTTTTTCTGCTTTATCAACATAAATCATCGTATCGACTTGATCTGTAAAGTTTGTATCCAGCTCCATGAGATTATGTTCTTTAAGGAAGTTATTATATTCTTGGTACTGAGCGTAAGACATTTGAATAGCAATGCCCGCCTGTTCCTTTATTTCAATGATGCCAATTTCTTTGACAGCTAAGGCAACACTGCCAGCGTAAGCACGAATCAGTCCTCCAGCGCCTAGTTTAATGCCACCAAAGTAGCGTGTCACTACCATACAGACATTGGTGAGGTTGTGATTTTCTAGTACCCCTAGCATGGGAACGCCAGCAGTACCACTGGGCTCACCATCATCACTTGTACGTTTAATTTCACTACGTTCCCCAATAATAAATGCAGAGCAGTTATGCGTCGCTTTGTAGTGTTCTTTTTTGATGGTGGTAATGAAGTCACGAGCCTCTTCTTCGCTATAAACACGCTTGGCATGACAGATAAAGCGGGATTTTTTGATTTCTTCTTGGACTTGTCCGTCCTCTTTAATTGTTCTAAATTCCATGATTTAATTGTACTAAAAAATTATCTAAAGCGCTAGGTTTTTACGAATAAAGAAGTATGAAAGTAAATCCAAATTATCTCGGTCGTTTGTTTACTGAGAATGAATTAACAGAAGAGGAGAGTCAGTTGGCGGAGAAAATTCCAGCAATGAGAAAGGAGAAGGGGAGGCTTTTCTGTCAACGTTGTAATAGTCTTATTCTAGAAGAATGGTATTTGCCCATCGGTGCTTACTATTGTCGGGAGTGCTTAATTATGAAGCGAGTCAGGAGTGATCAAGCTTTATACTATTTTCCACAGGAGGATTTTCCGAAGCAAGATGTTCTTAAATGGCGTGGTCAATTAACTCCTTTTCAAGAGAAGGTGTCAGAGGGACTGATTCGAGCGGTAGACAAGCAGGAGCCAACCTTGGTACATGCGGTGACAGGAGCTGGAAAGACAGAAATGATTTACCAAGTTGTGGCCAAAGTGATTGATGAAGGTGGTGCAGTTTGTTTGGCCAGTCCCAGAATCGATGTGTGTTTGGAGCTGTATAAGCGACTGCAAGATGATTTTGCTTGCGAGATAGCTTTACTACACGGAGAATCAGAACCATATTTTCGAACACCACTAGTTGTTGCAACGACTCATCAGTTATTGAAGTTTTATCAAGCTTTTGATTTGCTGATAGTGGATGAAGTAGATGCCTTTCCTTATGTTGACAATCCCACGCTTTACCATGCTGTCAATAATTGTGTAAAGGAGAATGGCTTGAGAATCTTTTTAACAGCGACTTCGACCGATGAGTTAGATAGGAAGGTCCGTTTAGGAGAACTAAAAAGGTTGAGCTTACCAAGACGATTTCATGGAAATCCGTTGATCATTCCTAAACCTGTTTGGTTGTCGGATTTTAATCACTATTTGGATAAGAGGCGTTTGTCACCAAAGTTAAAGTCTTATATTGAGAAGCAGAGAAAGACAGCTTATCCGTTACTCATTTTTGCATCAGAAATTAAGAAAGGGGAACAGTTAAAAGAAATCCTACAAGAGCAATTTCCAAATGAAAAAATTGGCTTTGTATCTTCTATCACAGAAAATCGATTAGAGCAGGTACAAGCTTTTCGAGATGGAGAACTGACAATACTGATCAGTACGACGATATTGGAGCGTGGAGTTACCTTCCCTTGTGTGGACGTTTTCGTCGTAGAGGCCAATCATCGTCTGTTTACCAAGTCTAGTTTGATTCAGATTGGTGGACGAGTTGGGCGAAGCATGGATAGACCGACAGGAGATTTGCTTTTCTTTCATGATGGGTTAAATGCTTCAATCAAGAAGGCAATTAAGGAAATTCAGCAGATGAATACGGAGGCGGGTCTATGAAGTGCTTGTTATGTGGGCAGACTATGAAGGCTGTTTTAACTTTTAGTAGCCTCTTGCTGTTGAGGAATGATGACTCCTATCTTTGTTCAGACTGTGATTCTACTTTTGAGAGAATTGGAGAAGAGTATTGTCCAAGCTGTATGAAAATAGGTTTGTCAACAAAGTGTCAAGATTGTCAATTTTGGTGTAAAGAAGGAGTTGAGGTCAGTCATAGAGCGATTTTTACTTACAATCAAGCTATGAAGGATTTTTTTAGTCGGTATAAGTTTGATGGGGACTTTCTTTTAAGAAAAGTGTTCGCTTCATTTTTTAGTGAGGAGTTGAAAAAGTATAAAGAGTACCAATTTGTCGTCATTCCCCTAAGTCCCGAAAGATTGCTTGGGAGGGGATTTAACCAGGTTGAAGGTTTAGTTGAAGCAGCAGGGTTCTCTTTTCAAGACTTACTAGAGAAGAGAGAAGAGCGGGCCAGTTCTTCTAAAAATCGTTCAGAACGCTTGGCAACAGAACTTCCTTTCTTTATTAAAAGTGGAGTCACTATTCCTAAAAAAATCCTACTTATAGATGACATTTATACTACTGGAACAACTATAAATCGTGTGAAGAGATTGCTAGAAGAAGCTGGTGCTGAGGATGTAAAAACATTTTCCCTTGTAAGATGAGGAAAAAATTTGCAAAAATAAAATGAAAGCGTTATAATGAAATCAGAAAAACAAAAATGTTTAGAAAGAAGGTACTCATATGATTAAATATAGTATCCGTGGTGAAAACCTAGAAGTAACAGAAGCAATTCGTGATTATGTAGTTTCTAAACTCGAAAAGATCGAAAAGTATTTTCAAGCTGAACAAGAGTTGGATGCTCGAGTAAACTTGAAGGTGTATCGTGAAAAAACTGCTAAAGTGGAAGTAACGATTCCGCTTGGCTCAATTACTCTTCGCGCAGAAGATGTATCTCAAGATATGTATGGCTCAATTGACCTTGTAACTGATAAAATTGAACGTCAGATTCGTAAAAATAAAACAAAAATCGAGCGTAAAAATAAAAATAAGGTGGCAACTAGTCAATTATTTACAGATGCTTTGGTCGAAGACTCAAATGTTGTCCAGTCTAGAGTTGTTCGTTCAAAACAAATTGATTTAAAACCAATGGATTTGGAAGAAGCTATTCTACAGATGGATTTGTTGGGACATGATTTCTTTATCTATGTTGATGTTGAAGATCAAACAACTAATGTGATTTATCGTCGTGAGGATGGCGAAATCGGTCTATTAGAAGTTAAAGAATCTTAATTAGAATATGTGTAAAGGTAGGTTTACTGAATTGTAAACCTCCTTTTTCTTATAATTGATAGAATTACTGATTACACTTTTAAAAAGTCGCTTTTTGGTGGTTATTATGGTATAATGGGTGCCAAGAGGTTTGGAATGAAAAAATTTTATGTAAGTCCTATTTTTCCCTTAATATTAGGAATAGTGGCGTTCGGAGTGCTATCTGTGCAACTTGTTTTTGTAACGAATACACTAGTAACGCTATTTCTTTTACTACTTATTTTGGGTTCATATATTTTACTATTCATTCATCAGAGAGACTACTACTCAAAGAGTGAAGTAGAACAAATCCAGTATGTAAACCATCAAGCTGAAGATAGTTTGACAACCTTGTTAGAACAGATGCCTGTTGGGGTTATTAAACTAGACTTATCGTCAGGTGAAGTTGAATGGTTTAATCCTTATGCTGAATTGATTTTGACGAATGAAGTGGGCGAAATTGATGTGGCATTAATTCAAACAATTATCAAGGCTTCTGTGGGGAATCCAGGTTCTTATGCCACCTTAGGTGAGACTCGCTATTCGGTTCATATGGACAAGGTATCTGGAGTTCTTTACTTCTTTGATGTGTCTGGAGAATATGAAGCGACCGTTGAGTTAGTAACGAGTCGACCTGTGATTGGGATTGTTTCCGTTGACAACTATGATGACTTAGAAGATGAAACATCAGAGTCTGATATCAGTCATATCAATAGCTTTGTAGCTAATTTTGTTTCAGAATTTGCTGGGAAACATGCCATGTTCTCCCGTCGAGTGAGTATGGACCGTTTTTATCTATTTACGGACTACACGGTACTTGAGGGACTAATGAATGATAAATTTTCTGTTATTGATGCTTTCAGAGAAGAGGCTAAACAGAGACAGTTGCCCTTGACCTTAAGTATGGGATTTTCTTATGGTGATGGAAATCATGATGAGATAGGGAAAGTTGCATTGCTCAACTTAAACTTGGCTGAAGTGCGTGGTGGCGACCAGGTGGTTGTCAAGGAGAATGACGAAACGAAAAATCCCGTTTATTTTGGTGGTGGGTCTGCTGCGTCAATCAAGCGTACAAGGACCCGTACGCGCGCTATGATGACAGCTATTTCAGATAAGATTCGTAGTGTGGATCAGGTTTTTGTAGTTGGTCACAAAAATCTAGATATGGATGCTTTGGGCTCTGCTGTAGGTATGCAGTTGTTTGCCAGCAATGTGACTGAAAATAGCTATGCTATTTATGATGAAGAACAAATGTCACCGGATATTGAACGAGCTATTGCATTCTTAAAAAAAGAAGGAGTTGCGAAGTTGTTGTCTGTTAAGGATGCAATGGGGGTGGTGACCAATCGTTCTTTGTTGATTCTTGTAGACCATTCAAAGACAGCCTTAACATTATCAAAAGATTTTTATGATTTGTTTACCCAAACCATTGTTATTGATCACCACAGACGGGATCAGGATTTTCCAGATAATGCAGTTATCACTTATATCGAAAGTGGTGCAAGTAGTGCCAGTGAGTTGGTAACAGAATTGATTCAGTTCCAAAATTCTAAGAAGAATCGTCTGACTCGTATGCAAGCAAGTGTCTTGATGGCTGGTATGATGCTGGATACTAAAAACTTCACTTCGCGAGTGACCAGTCGAACATTTGATGTTGCTAGCTATCTCAGAACGCGCGGAAGTGATAGTATTGCTATTCAGGAAATGGCTGCGACAGATTTTGAAGAATATCGTGAGGTAAATGAACTTATTTTACAGGGGCGTAAATTAGGTTCAGATGTACTAATAGCAGAGGCTAAGGACTTGAAATGCTATGACACAGTTGTTATTAGTAAGGCAGCAGATGCCATGTTAGCTATGTCAGGTATTGAAGCGAGTTTTGTTCTTGCGAAGAATACACAAGGATTTATCTCTATCTCAGCTCGAAGTCGTAGTAAATTGAATGTACAACGGATCATGGAAGAGCTGGGAGGTGGAGGCCACTTTAATTTGGCAGCAGCTCAAATTAAGGATTTAACCTTGTCAGAAGCAGGTGAAAAACTGACAGAAATTGTATTAAATGAAATAAAGGAAAAGGAGAAAGAAGAATGAAAGTAATCTTTTTAGCAGATGT
>DXLD01000035.1:0-4523 GCA_019414935.1 Streptococcus sp. | reverse complement strand
AAGATTGTAAAAGGAAGGGAAGTCTGATGGCAGAAGTAGAAGAGTTACGAGTACAACCTCAAGATATCTTAGCTGAGCAATCCGTTTTAGGGGCTATCTTTATTGACGAGAGTAAGCTTGTTTTTGTTCGAGAATATATTGAGTCTCGGGACTTTTTTAAGTATGCCCATCGATTGATTTTCCAAGCCATGGTTGATTTATCCGACCGTGGCGATGCTATAGATGCAACAACGGTTCGTACCATTCTTGACAATCAAGGTGATTTGCAGAATATTGGTGGCCTGTCTTACTTGGTTGAGATTGTCAATTCTGTGCCAACTTCTGCTAACGCGGAGTATTATGCTAAAATTGTTGCAGAAAAGGCTATGTTACGGCGATTAATCGCCAAGTTGACAGAGTCTGTCAATCAAGCTTACGAGGCTTCGCAACCAGCTGATGAAATCATTGCTCAGGCAGAAAAAGGACTGATTGATGTCAGTGAAAATGCTAATCGAAGTGGATTTAAGAACATTCGAGATGTATTGAATGTTAACTTTGGAAATCTGGAAGCTCGCTCTCAACAAACGACTGATATTACAGGTATTGCTACGGGCTATCGTGATTTGGATCATATGACGACTGGACTTCATGAGGAGGAGTTGATTATCCTAGCAGCCCGTCCGGCGGTTGGTAAGACAGCCTTTGCCTTGAATATCGCTCAGAATATTGGAACTAAGTTGGACAAAACAGTTGCTATCTTTTCGCTCGAAATGGGTGCGGAAAGTCTGGTGGACCGTATGTTGGCTGCAGAAGGTTTAGTAGAGTCTCACTCTATCCGTACGGGTCAATTGACCGATGAGGAGTGGCAAAAATATACCATTGCTCAAGGGAACCTAGCCAACGCGAGTATCTATATCGATGATACGCCAGGGATTCGGATCACGGAAATTCGTTCACGCTCACGTAAACTGGCTCAAGAAACGGGCAATCTTGGTTTGATCTTGATAGACTATTTGCAGCTTATCACGGGAACTGGTCGAGAAAATCGTCAACAAGAGGTTTCAGAAATTTCTCGTCAGTTAAAAATCCTGGCCAAGGAACTGAAGGTTCCAGTAATTGCTCTAAGTCAGTTATCTCGTGGTGTAGAACAACGTCAGGATAAGCGACCAGTCTTGTCTGATATTCGTGAATCGGGGTCTATCGAGCAGGACGCTGATATCGTTGCCTTTCTTTATCGCGAAGATTACTATGAGCGTGGTGGTGAAGAAGAGGAAGGTATACCAAATAATAAGGTAGAAGTTATTATCGAGAAAAACCGTAGTGGAGCTCGTGGAACGGTGGAATTAATTTTCCAAAAAGAATACAATAAATTTTCAAGTATCTCAAAGAGGGAGGCATAAGATGTCAGATGCATTTACAGATGTAGCCAAGATGAAAAAAATCAAAGAAGAAATCAAGGCACATGAGGGACAAGTCGTAGAAATGACTTTGGAGAATGGTCGTAAGCGCCAAAAAAATAGATTGGGTAAGCTAATTGAGGTTTATCCATCCCTATTTATCGTTGAATTTGGAAACGTTGAAGGAGATAAACAAGCCAATGTTTACGTTGAATCCTTTACTTACTCAGATATCCTTACAGAAAAGAATTTGATTCATTATCTTGACTAAAGTGAGAAATTTTCTCACTTTTTCTTTTTTTCTCCGAATAGTTTAAGTGAAGGTAATCTTCGACTTATATTATTTTTCAAGGAGGAAGAATGAAAATTTCACCATTTAAAGTAGCAGAGACAAGATTTTCTTTTAGAAAATCAGTTAAAAAGGTTGTTCCCTTTTTAGTAGTAGGATTGATGTTAGCAGCGGGTAATAGTGTATCTGCCTATTCGGGAGGAAATGGCTCGATTGCGCGTGGGGATGATTATCCTGTTTATTATAAAAATGGGAGCCAGGAGATTGATAAATGGCGGATGTATTCTCGTCAGTGTACTTCATTTGCAGCCTTTCGTTTGAGTAATGTCAATGGTTTTGAGATTCCAGCGGCTTATGGAAATGCGAATGAATGGGGCTATCGTGCTCGTCGTGAAGGGTATCGTGTAGATAATAGGCCAGCGATTGGCTCGATTGCTTGGTCTACTGCAGGAACTTATGGTCATGTTGCTTGGGTGTCAAATGTAATTGGAGATGAGATTGAGATTGAAGAATACAACTATGGAATAAGGGAATCTTACAATAAGCGCGTCGTGAAGGCCAATACCATGACTGGCTTTATTCATTTTAAAGATTTAGCTGGTGGCAGTGTTGGGAATAGTCAATCCTCAGTTTCAACAGGAGGAACACATTTTTTCAAGTCTAAGGCTGCTATCAAAAATCAGCCTCTAGCTAGCGCAACTGCGATTGATTACTATTATCCTGGTGAGAATGTTCATTATGATCAAATTCTCGAAAAAGATGGATACAAGTGGTTGAGTTATACGGCTTATAATGGAAGTCGTCGCTATATCCAGCTAGAGGGAGTGCCTTCTTCACAGAATTCTCAGAATCAATCAGGAAATAGCTCTAGCTATGGATTCAATAGTAGTTCAACTGTTGGTTGGAAGAAAATAAATGGTAGTTGGTATCATTTTAAATCAAATGGCTCTAAATCAACAGGCTGGTTGAAGGATGGGGCTAGTTGGTATTATTTGAAATCATCTGGTGAAATGCAGACAGGATGGTTAAAGGAAAATGGGGTTTGGTATTATCTGGATAGTTCAGGGGCAATGAAAACAGGCTGGTACCAAGTCTCTGGTAAATGGTATTATTCTTACTCTTCAGGCGCATTAGCTGTCAATACGACGGTGGATGGCTATAGAGTAAATAGTGATGGAGAACGAGTATAGAAAATTGGAGTAGGAAAATTTCCTACTCTTTTCTGTAAGCAGTTTCCTTGACATTTTTTTTGTTTTGCGCTATCATATGTCCATATAATATATGGGAGTCTGTGTACAGTCTGAGAGGAAGTGTTAAGCTTCGACCGCACCTGATCTGGGTAATGCCAGCGTAGGGAACGATACTTAGTCTATTCTTGACCTTTTCCATATATGGTAAAGGTTTTTCTTTTTGTCAAAGGAAAACGAGAAGAGGAGGTTCTTATGAAAGCAAGCATCGCCTTGCAAATTTTACCCCTATCACAGGAGATTGATCGGATTGCTGTTATCGATCAAGTTATTGCTTATCTGCAAGCTCAAGAGGTGACTATGGTGGTGACACCATTTGAAACGGTCTTGGAAGGGGAGTTTGATGAGCTTATGCGTATTCTTAAAGAAGCGCTAGAGGTGGCAGAGCAGGAGGCAGACAATGTCTTTGCCAATGTCAAAATAAATGTAGGAGAGATTTTAAGTATTGATGAGAAACTTGAAAAGTATACTGAGACGATACATTAGTCTATTGGGCTTTCTAGGAGTCTTGTCAATCTGGCAGTTAGCAGGTTTTCTTAAACTTCTCCCCAAGTTTATCCTGCCGACACCTCTTGAAATTCTCCAGGCCTTTGTTCGTGATAGAGAATTTCTCTGGCACCATAGCTGGGCGACCTTGAGAGTGGCTTTGCTAGGTCTAATTTTGGGAGTCTTGATTGCCTGTTTCATGGCTGTGCTTATGGACAGTTTGACTTGGCTCAATGATCTGATTTACCCTATGATGGTGGTTGTTCAGACTATCCCGACCATTGCTATAGCTCCTATTCTGGTTTTGTGGTTAGGTTATGGGATTTTGCCAAAGATTGTCTTGATTATCTTGACGACAACCTTCCCTATCATTGTCAGCATTTTGGACGGTTTTAGGCATTGTGACAAGGATATGCTGACCTTGTTTAGTCTGATGCGGGCCAAGCCTTGGCAAATCCTGTGGCATTTTAAAATTCCAGTCAGCCTGCCTTACTTTTATGCAGGTCTGAGGGTCAGTGTTTCCTACGCCTTCATCACAACAGTGGTATCTGAGTGGTTGGGAGGCTTTGAAGGACTAGGTGTTTACATGATTCAGTCCAAGAAACTGTTTCAGTATGATACCATGTTTGCTATTATTATTCTGGTATCGATTATCAGCCTTCTCGGTATGAAGTTGGTCGATATTAGTGAAAAATATGTTATTAAATGGAAACGTTCGTAGAAGTAGAATGTTTCAAAAAAGAAAAGAGGAAATCAAAATGAAGAAAACATGGAAAGTGTTTTTAACGCTTGTAACGACTTTTGTAGCTGTCGTACTTGTGGCTTGTGGCCAAGGAACTGCTTCTAAGGACAACAAAGAAGCAGAACTCAAGAAAATTGACTTTATCCTAGACTGGACACCAAATACTAACCACACAGGGCTTTATGTTGCCAAGGAAAAAGGCTATTTCAAAGAAGCTGGAGTGGATGTTGATTTGAAATTGCCACCAGAAGAAAGTTCTTCTGACTTGGTGATCAATGGTAAGGCGCCATTTGCAGTGTATTTCCAAGATTACATGGCTAAGAAGTTAGAAAAAGGGGCAGGAATTACTGCCGTTGCAGCTATCGTAGAGCACAATACATCAG
>DXLD01000034.1:0-12106 GCA_019414935.1 Streptococcus sp. | reverse complement strand
CAGGTATGGCTGGGGACCAACAAGCAGCCCTCTTTGGACAGTTGGCCTTTGAACCAGGTATGGTCAAGAATACTTATGGAACAGGTTCTTTCATCATCATGAATACTGGTGAAGAGATGCAGTTGTCTGAGAACAACCTATTAACAACCATTGGTTACGGAATCAATGGCAAGGTTTACTATGCCTTGGAAGGTTCAATCTTCATCGCAGGCAGCGCCATTCAGTGGCTTCGTGATGGACTTCGCATGGTTGAAAATTCACCAGAATCTGAAAAATATGCCCGTGATTCTCACAACAATGATGAAGTTTATGTCGTTCCAGCCTTTACAGGTCTAGGTGCTCCATACTGGAACCAAAACGCTCGCGGTTCTGTCTTTGGCTTAACTCGTGGAACAAGTAAAGAAGACTTTATCAAGGCGACTTTGCAATCTATTGCTTATCAAGTACGTGACATCATCGACACCATGCAAGTGGATGCTCAGACAGCTATCCAAGTCTTGAAAGTAGACGGTGGTGCAGCTATGAACAATTTCCTCATGCAGTTCCAAGCTGACATTTTGGGAATCGATATCGCACGCGCCAAAAACTTGGAAACAACAGCCCTAGGAGCAGCCTTCCTAGCAGGTTTGTCAGTAGGTTATTGGAAAGACTTGGATGAGTTGAAACTCTTGAATGAGACAGGAGAGCTCTTCGAGCCATCGATGAACGAATCTCGCAAGGAACAACTCTACAAGGGCTGGAAGAAGGCTGTAAAAGCAACGCAAGTCTTTGCGGAAATCGATGACTAATACTCAATGAAAATCAAAGAGCAAACTAGGAAGCTAGCCGCAGGTTGCTCAAAGCACTGCTTTGAGGTTGTAAATGAAACTGACGAAGTCAGTAACCATACATTCGGTAAGGCGACGCTGACGTGGTTTGAAGAGATTTTCGAAGAGTATAATACTGGAAGAATAAAGCGACTTAGTTAGAAAGTGTGTAAATATGGAATTTTCAAAGAAAACACGTGAATTATCAATTCAAAAAATGCAGGAACGTACCTTGGACCTCTTGATTATCGGTGGAGGAATTACAGGGGCTGGTGTAGCCTTGCAGGCAGCGGCTAGCGGTCTTGAGACTGGTTTGATTGAAATGCAGGACTTCGCAGAAGGAACATCTAGCCGTTCAACAAAATTGGTTCACGGTGGTCTTCGTTACCTCAAACAATTCGACGTAGAAGTGGTATCAGACACTGTTTCTGAACGTGCTGTAGTTCAACAAATCGCTCCCCACATTCCGAAACCAGACCCAATGCTCTTACCAGTTTACGACGAAGATGGAGCGACCTTTAGCCTCTTCCGTCTTAAAGTAGCCATGGACTTGTACGACCTTTTGGCAGGAGTTAACAACACGCCAGCTGCTAACAAGGTTTTGAGTAAGGAAGAAGTCTTGGAACGCCAGCCAAACTTGAAGAAAGAAGGCTTGGTAGGAGGTGGGGTTTACCTTGACTTCCGTAACAACGATGCGCGTCTCGTGATTGAAAATATCAAACGTGCCAACCAAGACGGTGCCCTCATTGCTAACCACGTGAAGGCAGAAGGCTTCCTCTTTGACGAAAGTGGCAAGATTACAGGTGTTGTAGCTCGTGATCTCTTGACAGACCAAGTCTTTGAAATCAAGGCCCGTCTGGTGATTAACACAACAGGTCCTTGGAGTGATAAAGTACGTAACTTGTCTAATAAGGGAACCCAATTCTCACAAATGCGTCCAACTAAGGGAGTTCACTTGGTAGTGGACTCAAGCAAGATCAAGGTTTCACAGCCAGTTTACTTTGACACTGGTTTGGGAGATGGTCGTATGGTCTTTGTTCTCCCGCGTGAAAACAAGACTTACTTTGGTACAACGGATACAGACTACACAGGGGATTTGGAACATCCAAAAGTGACTCAGGAAGATGTAGATTATCTACTTGGCATTGTCAACAACCGCTTCCCAGAAGCAAACATTACCATTGATGATATCGAAAGTAGCTGGGCAGGTCTTCGTCCATTGATCGCAGGCAATAGCGCTTCTGACTACAATGGAGGAAATAACGGAACCATCAGTGATGAAAGCTTTAACAACTTGATTGCGACTGTTGAATCTTATCTCTCTAAAGAAAAAACGCGTGAAGATGTTGAGTCTGCTGTCAGCAAGCTTGAAAGCAGTACCTCTGAGAAACATTTGGACCCATCTGCAGTTTCACGTGGTTCGAGCTTGGACCGAGATGACAATGGCCTCTTGACCCTTGCTGGTGGTAAAATCACAGACTACCGTAAGATGGCTGAAGGAGCTATGGAGCGCGTGGTTGACATCCTCAAAGCAGAATTTGACCGTAGCTTTAAACTCATCAATTCTAAGACTTACCCTGTTTCAGGTGGGGAATTGAACCCAGCAAATGTGGACTCAGAAATCGAAGCCTTTGCGCAACTTGGAGTGTCACGTGGCTTGGATAGCAAGGAAGCTCATTACTTAGCAAATCTCTATGGTTCAAATGCACCGAAGGTCTTTGCCCTTGCTCATAGCTTGGAACAAGCACCAGGACTCAGCTTGGCAGATACATTGTCACTTCACTATGCAATGCGCAATGAGTTGGCTCTTAGCCCAGTTGACTTCCTTCTTCGTCGTACCAACCATATGCTCTTTATGCGTGATAGTTTGGATAGCATCGTTGAGCCAGTTTTGGATGAAATGGGACGATTCTATGACTGGACAGAAGATGAGAAAACAACTTATCGTGCGGATGTTGAAGCAGCTCTCGCTAACAACGATTTAGCAGAATTAAAAAATTAAGAAAAAATAAAAGAGGTGGAGGCAGGACTCCTTGTCTACCCTCTCCTCCTTTTTAATGGAGACAGAAAAATGATGAATGAATTATTTGGAGAATTCCTAGGAACTTTAATCCTAATTCTTCTAGGAAATGGTGTTGTTGCAGGTGTGGTTCTTCCAAAAACCAAGAGCAACAGTGCAGGATGGATTGTGATTACGATGGGTTGGGGGATTGCAGTTGCGGTTGCAGTATTTGTATCTGGGAAGCTCAGTCCAGCTCATTTAAACCCAGCTGTGACCATCGGTGTGGCCTTAAAAGGTGGTCTGCCTTGGGCTTCCGTTTTCCCTTACATCCTAGCCCAGTTCGCAGGGGCTATGCTGGGTCAGATTTTGGTTTGGTTGCAATTCAAACCTCACTACGAAGCAGAAGAAAATGCAGGCAATATTCTGGCAACCTTCAGTACTGGGCCAGCCATTAAGGATACTGTATCAAACTTGATTAGCGAAATCCTTGGAACTTTTGTTTTGGTCTTGACAATCTTTGCTTTGGGTCTTTACGATTTTCAGGCAGGTATCGGAACCTTTGCAGTGGGTACCTTGATTGTCGGTATCGGTCTATCACTAGGTGGAACAACAGGTTATGCCTTGAACCCTGCGCGTGACCTTGGACCTCGTATCATGCACAGTATCTTGCCAATTTCAAACAAGGGAGACGGAGACTGGTCTTACGCTTGGATTCCAGTTGTAGGCCCTGTTATCGGTGCAGCCTTGGCCGTGCTTGTATTCTCACTTTTCTAGTTTATACTCTTCGAAAATCTCTTCAAACCACGTCAGCGTCGCCTTACCGTATGTATGGTTACTGACTTCGTCAGTTCTATCTGCAACCTCAAAGCAGTGCTTTGAGCAACATGCAGCTAGCTTCCTAGTTTGCTCTTTGATTTTCATTGAGTATTAGAAAACAATTATTTTGATAGAGCTTGGGCAAGAGCCCAATTTCAGCAAAAAATGAAGTAAATCTTCTCACAATAAAACGCATAGTATCAAGTTTTTCAATACCTGATATTATGCGCTTTTCTTATCGTTAAGATTTTTTCTCCAGTCACTTTTTTCGATTGAAGATGTAAGTATTCTAATAACTAACTTCTTAGTACTAGCCAACAACGATAATCATAATTCCTCCTAAAATTAGGAATAATAAAGGCAATAGTTTTTGTTTTTTCATGTGAAATACCTCGCTTTTGTTTTCTTCTATTTTATGCTAAAATATTAAAAATCAAAAACTGTTCCCATATATGCTTGTTGGAGAGATATTATGAAAAAATTTGGAGAAATTTTTAAAAAGTTTCGAGAATCTAGAGGGTTTCGCTTAAAAGATGTCGAAAAAGCTGGTATATCAACATCACAGCTCTCACGTTTTGAAAAGGGAGAGACTGATTTAACCATTTCAAAATTTATGGCTATTTTGGATGAAATTAACATGCCTATTGATGAATTTATGTATGCTGTTCATGATTTTCATCGTGATGAATTGAACGAACTCTTATCAAAGGTTATGCGTTTTGTATCAAATCATGATGTTGATGGGTTGAAAAAATTACTTTATTCTCAGATGGAGTCAGATTCTAAACAGGAGAAATTTCATAAGCTTAACATTATTTTATTAAAAATTCGTTTACAAGATTTATCGGGAGAAACTTACTATTCTAGTGATGATTTATCTTATCTAACTGATTATCTCTTTAGCGTTGAATATTGGGGATACTATGAATTATTGATTTTTTCAAATACTTTAGATGTCCTAAAACATGATGTTTTCATGGTTTTGGCTAGAGAGATGTCTAGACGTTCTGATTTCTACAAAGAAATTCCAAATAATAGACGATTGATTTCATCTATGCTATTAAACGGATATATCACATGTATTGAAAGAGGAAAATTTCTTGATGCCTTGTATTTTAAAAAGCAACTAAACCAATGCTTTTTCACTGAAACTGAAATTTATGAGCGATTGGTATTCCAGTATGCCCAACATCTGTATCGCTACAAAACAGAGACGGATTGCAAAGCAATTATTGAAATGAGGAAGTGTATTGGAGCAATGAAATTAGCGGGAAGTAACCACTTAGCAAAGACTTATGAAAGGCATTTAGAAAAAATTTTAGTAAGTAAAAGGTAATACGCAGATATGGGAAAGAATTTCAAATTTTTTGTTGTTATTGTAAAATTGTTGTTGTAAGCTTACAAAATAATTTTTAAGAGGTGACTACTATGTCTATTGAATTTACAGAAGAAGAGCTTCTACAAATGAAAGCTATTGATGATATTATGACACTAGCTGAAGATCAGCCAAGTGGTATCATCGTTGGACAGCAACATATTACTCGTCGTAGATACTAAATAATGGAGGAGATAGCATATGATCTATGAATTAGAAGATGGGGAGATAAAACCAATAGCTGAAAGTAATCCAGTTCACACGATTTCATTAGTATCAATCTATCAACAGAAGATTAGTGATAAATTTACGCTTTTAATTAATTCTTTTAAAAATAAAGTATTAGTTGTAGAAAGTGATAAAATAAAGAACAATATGATGAATGTTGATTCTTTTCTAAGTGAATGGTTTGAAACTCCCTCTTCTGATTTAGATCACTTTACTCCTGATAAACTTTATGATGAAAAATTATTGTTAGAATCTAGGAAAAAGATTCAAATTTCTTTAGCGATTACTTACTCTTGTAATTTACGGTGTAGCTATTGTTTTCAACAAAAATATGATGGTTTAGTAAGAAAACCGATAACTCTCGGTGAGTTGGATGAAACACTTGATAAAATTACAGCGCTTATTAGGGAAAATCCAGATTTAGAAGTTTCTTTAGGCTTATTTGGAGGAGAACCCTTGTTGCCTAAGAATGAGCCAATACTTGATAGAATTTTTCAGTATTGTGTTGATAAGAAATTAAAAATAGACATAACAACTAATGGAATTTTCTTACCATACTTTGCTAAAAAACTTATCATTTATAGAAGTATTATATCGGTTATTGCAATTACTGTTAATACATTACCAGAAACATATAAAGAGATAGTTAAAATAACCAAAGTAGCAAATAATACAGAGAAATTATTAGCTATCACGGATTTATTGTTAGATTATGGAATTGTGATGGATGTTGGAACAAATTTTGATAAGACAAATTTATATGAATTAGTTCCAATTTATTCTTATTTTAAGGAGAAAGGTTATTTTTCAAGAGAGAATTTTCATTGGAATATAGGAAGAGTGGATGATCGGTTATTTGATACTGGATATGATGACTATATTGTATCTGAGACAGATATCCTTTTAGAGTTGATGAAAATCACCGAACAAGTTCCTCTAAATCTCCATGCAGGTTTTATTCAAACATGTAAAAATTTGACCGATAAGTTAAAGTTGTCCTTTAATGAAGCTCAAACCAAAGGAGTGTATAATTACTGTTGGAACGTATCTCCTTATGATAGAGTTTTCTATGTTGATAATGAACTCAATCTATTTAGATGCACTGTTACAGTTGGACGTCCTCAGTATATTCTAGGAAATTTGCGTAACATTGACTTAATGTCTTATCAAAACGAAACAAAGACTTTTTTAGATTATAAAGATTGTCAAAGTTGTGAAATAGGTGGTCTATGCTCGGGAGGGTGTAAATTATCCGCTGATATCGATTTTTATAAACAATGTAAATGGGAAAAACAAGAATTTGAAAAATTTGTTAATCAAATTTTAATTCCAAAGTTGGAAATAAAGATGGGAGAGCTGTATGTCTAATTCATTTATCAAGTTGTTAGTCTCTCAATTGTTTGCAAATTTAGCAGATATTTTCTTTAGAGTAACCATCATTGCTAACATATACATTATTTCAAAATCAGTAATTGCCACATCACTAGTTCCTATTTTAATAGGAATATCCTCTTTTGTTGCAAGTCTTTTAGTTCCTTTAGTTACTAAGAGGATAGCGCTAAATAGGGTTTTATCTTTATCACAATTTGGAAAGACTATATTATTAACGATACTGGTAGGAATGTTTACCGTAATGCAATCAGTAGCGCCTTTGGTAACCTATCTATTTGTTGTGGCAATTTCCATATTAGATGGTTTTGCAGCACCCGTTTCCTATGCTATTGTCCCACGCTATGCGACCGATTTGGGTAAGGCTAATTCAGCCTTATCAATGAGTGGTGAAGCTGTTCAATTGGTGGGTTGGGGATTAGGTGGACTCTTGTTTGCAACAATTGGTCTCTTACCTACCACGTTTATCATTTTAATCTTGTATATCATTTCTAGCTTTCTGATGTTATTTCTTCCGAAGGCGGAAGTGGAGGTGCTAGAGTCAGAAACTAATCTTGAAATTTTGCTCAAAGGTTGGAAGTTAGTTGCCAGAGATCCTAGATTAAGACTTTTTGTATCAGCAAATTTATTTGAAATTTTCTCAAATACGATTTGGGTTTCGTCTATCATACTTGTCTTTGTAACTGAGTTATTAAATGAAACGGAAAGTTACTGGGGATATTCTAATACAGCATACTCTATTGGTATTATAATTAGTGGCTTAATTGCTTTTCGGCTATCTGAAAAGTTTCTTGCTTCTAAATGGGAAAGTATTCTTTTTTCTCTTATAGCCATGGCAATAGTGACGCTGACTATTCTATTTTTTCCAAATGCACAGATGTTTTTAGTATTTTCAGCTTTAGTTGGTATGTTATCGCAGCTAAAAGAAGTTCCTGAAAGTGTATTTCTTCAGGAAACAGTAGAGGAAAATCATTTGGTTAATGTCTATTCCGTTCTGGAAGTGATTTCGACACTAGCATTTTCAGGATTTGTTTTGCTAATGAGCTATATTACTGAGAGTTTTGGTATTAGTATCAGTTTTTGGATATCGGCCATTTGTCTGGTGATAGAAGCTATTTTAATTTATATCAGACGAGATTATTTTAAATGAGAGACTAGTTAAAAAGTCTTTAAAAATCAGAAAATCGCATAGTATCAGGTGTTGAAAAAACTTGATATCGTGCGTTTTATTATGGGAAGATTTCCTTCATTTTCTACTGAAATTGAGTTTTTGCCCAGCCTCACTCTATTTAAAATATACATAGAAAAAGCGCATAATCCTTAAAATAAGCTGAAATCTAGTGAAAATGTACGGTAAACAATTGAAAAACTAGCCTATAAAGTGGTACAATGGTAGAAAAATACTATAGTAAGAGTCTATCTTATTTAGCAAAAATTACAGAAATGAATGGTTTTTCTTGATGAAACAAAGAAAAGAATTGTACCTTTTTCTTGGTCGGACAGCCTTGTATTTTCTTATCTTTCTGGGGCTGCTTTACTTCTTTAGCTATCTTGGTCAGGGTCAAGGAAGCTTTATCTATAATGAATTTTAACTTGAAGGAGAATTCCTATTGTGTCAAATAAACCAATAGTAGATATGATTGAAACCATTGAGCATTTTGCTCAGACACAGCCTAGCTATCCTGTTTACAATGTTTTGGGGCAGGAACACACTTATGGAGATTTAAAGGCTGATTCGGATAGTTTGGCTGCAGCCATTGATCAACTGGATTTGCCAGAGAAGTCTCCTGTGGTTGTTTTTGGTGGCCAAGAATATGAAATGTTGGCAACTTTTGTAGCGCTGACTAAGTCAGGTCATGCCTACATTCCAATTGATAGCCATTCGGCTTTGGAGCGAGTTTCAGCTATTTTAGAAGTAGCGGAGCCAAGTTTGATTATTGCCGTTTCAGACTTCCCATTGGAGCAGGTTTCTACGCCGATGATGACTCTAGCTCAGGTTCAAGAAGCCTTTGCTCAAGGGTCTAGATATGAGATCACGCATCCAGTCAAGGGAGATGATAACTACTACATTATCTTTACTTCTGGTACGACCGGTAAGCCAAAGGGAGTACAGATTTCACATGATAATCTCCTCAGCTTTACCAACTGGATGATTACGGACAAGGAATTTGCGACGCCAAGTCGTCCGCAAATGCTGGCTCAGCCCCCTTATTCTTTTGACTTGTCTGTCATGTATTGGGCACCGACCTTGGCACTGGGTGGTACACTTTTTGCCCTTCCTTCAGCTATTACTCAGGACTTTAAGCAACTCTTTGCGACCATCTTTTCATTGCCAATCGCTATCTGGACATCAACGCCTTCTTTTGCGGATATGGCCATGTTGTCAGAAGACTTTAATAGTGAGAAAATGCCTGGAATCACGCATTTCTACTTTGATGGAGAAGAATTGACGGTTAAAACGGCTCAAAAACTACGCGAACGTTTCCCAAATGCCCGTATTATCAATGCTTACGGCCCAACAGAAGCGACAGTAGCCCTGTCAGCTGTTGCTGTGACAGACGAGATGCTAGCGACTCTCAAACGCCTACCAATCGGTTATACCAAGGCTGATTCTCCAACCTTTATCATTGACGAGGACGGCAATAAATTGCCAAATGGCGAACAGGGAGAAATCATTGTTTCGGGACCAGCCGTTTCAAAAGGTTATATGAACAATCCTGAAAAAACGGCAGAAGCCTTCTTTGAGTTTGAAGGTCTACCAGCCTACCATACAGGAGATGTGGGAACTATGACAGATGAAGGCTTGCTTCTCTACGGCGGACGCATGGACTTCCAGATTAAGTTCAACGGTTACCGCATTGAGTTAGAAGATGTCTCTCAAAACCTCAATAAGTCTCGCTTTATCGAGTCTGCTGTAGCTGTGCCACGTTATAATAAAGACCACAAGGTGCAAAATCTATTGGCTTATGTCATCTTGAAAGACGGTGTTCGTGAGCAGTTTGAGCGAGATATCGATATTACCAAGGCTATCAAGGAAGACCTGACAGACATCATGATGTCCTACATGATGCCGTCTAAATTCCTTTATCGAGACAGTTTGCCACTGACTCCAAATGGAAAAATTGACATCAAAGGATTGATTAACGAGGTGAATAAGAGATGATGGAGTTCTTTCAACAGCTTCCTCATTTAGAGCCATATGGCAATCCTCAGTATTTTGTCTATGTGATTGCTGCAACCTTGCCCATCTTTATCGGTCTCTTTTTCAAGAAACGCTTTGCCTGGTATGAAGTACTGGTTAGTCTTTTCTTTATCGTCACCATGTTGGTAGGTGGGAAGACCAATCAGTTGGCTGCCTTGGGTATTTACCTTTGCTGGGAAATATTGCTCCTGCTTTTCTACAAGCATTATCGAAAAAGCAAGGATGGCAAGTGGGTATTCTACCTAGTTAGCTTTCTATCCCTCCTTCCGATTATCTTTGTCAAGGTGCAACCAGCTATCAATGGAACGCAGTCTTTGCTTGGGTTTTTGGGAATTTCTTACCTGACCTTTCGTTCGGTTGGGATTATCATCGAGCTGAGAGATGGAGTGATTAAGGATTTTAC
This sequence comes from Streptococcus sp., assembly GCA_019414935.1. Taxonomy (GTDB): domain Bacteria; phylum Bacillota; class Bacilli; order Lactobacillales; family Streptococcaceae; genus Streptococcus. The sequence goes on along the minus strand of DXLD01000034.1, from coordinate 1,885 downwards.
CCTCTGGGAATTCCTCCGTTTCCTTCTCTTCATGCCGACCTTTTCAAGTGGCCCAATCGATCGCTTTAAGCGATTTAATGAAAATTATCAGACCATTCCTGAGCGGGATGAGTTGATGGATATGTTGGATGAATCTGTTCGCTATATTATGTGGGGATTTTTGTACAAGTTTATCTTGGCCCATATTTTAGGAGAGACTTTGTTGCCTCCTCTGAAGAATCTAGCTTTGCAGTCAGGTGGCTTCTTCAACCCCTATGCTTTAGCGGTTATGTATACCTTTGGTATGGAGCTCTTCTTTGATTTTGCAGGTTACTCTATGTTTGCCTTGGCCATTTCAAACTTGATGGGAATCCGTAGTCCCATCAACTTTAACAAGCCCTTTTTATCAAGGGATTTAAAGGAATTTTGGAATCGCTGGCATATGAGTCTCTCTTTCTGGTTCCGTGACTTTGTCTTTATGAGAATGGTCATGGTGTTGACCAGAAAGAAGGTCTTTAAAAATCGCAATGTAACCTCAAGTGTGGCCTACATTGTAAATATGCTGATTATGGGATTTTGGCACGGTGTGACCTGGTACTATATCGCCTATGGACTCTTTCATGGGATTGGACTGGTTATCAATGACGCTTGGATTCGCAAGAAAAAAACGCTCAATAAGGAACGGAAAAAAGCAGGGAAGCCTGCTCTACCTGAGAATCGCTGGATTCAGTTGCTTGGCATGGTTGTCACCTTCCATGTCGTCATGCTGTCATTCTTGATCTTTTCTGGATTTTTGAATGATCTATGGTTTAAAAAATAAAGGAAATAAAATATGGATATCAAATCAGAAGTTATCGAAATTATTGATGAGTTGTTTATGGAAGATGTTTCTGACATGATGGATGAAGATCTTTTTGATGCAGGTGTCTTGGATAGTATGGGAACGGTTGAGTTGATTGTGGAGATTGAAAACCGTTTTGACATTCGTGTCCCTGTAACAGAGTTTGGTCGCGACGACTGGAATACAGCCAATAAAATCATAGCTGGTATTGTGGAGCTACAAAATGCTTAAACGCTTATGGATGATCTTCGGACCGGTCTTGATAGCTGGTTTGTTGGTTTGTCTGCTTATCTTTTTCTATCCTGCTGAGATGAGCCATGATCTGGGGGCTGAAAAGCGTTCGGCGGTGGCTACTACTATCGATAGTTTTAAGGAGCGAAGTCAAAAGGTCAGAGCACTATCTGATCCAAATATGCGTTTTGTTCCCTTCTTTGGCTCCAGTGAATGGCTTCGTTTTGACGGTGCCCATCCTGCGGTATTGGCTGAGAAATACAATCGCTCCTACCGTCCTTATCTTTTAGGACAGAGGGGAGCTGCCTCGCTCAATCAGTATTTTGGGATGCAACAGATGTTGCCACAACTGGAGAATAAACAAGTTGTATATGTTATCTCACCTCAGTGGTTCAGTAAAAATGGCTATGAGCCAGCAGCATTTCAGCAGTATTTTAATGGAGACCAGTTGACCAGTTTTCTGGAACATCAATCTGGGGATCAGGCTAGTCAATATGCAGCGACTCGCTTACTACAGCAGTTCCCAAATGTAGCTATGAAGGACATGGTTCAGAAGTTGGCAAGTAAAGAAGAATTGTCGTCTGCAGACAATGAAATGATTGAATTATTAGCTCGGTTTAATGAACGCCAAGCTTCCTTTTTTGGTCAGTTTTCAGTTAGAGGCTATGTCAATTATGATAAGCATGTAGTTAAGTATTTAAAGACCTTGCCAGACCAGTTTTCTTATCAAGCTATAGAAGATGTTGTTAAACCAGATGCAGAAAAGAATACTTCTAATAATGATCTGGGAATGGAGAATTATTTCTATAATACGCAGATTAAGAAGGATTTGAA
>DXLD01000033.1:0-12708 GCA_019414935.1 Streptococcus sp. | reverse complement strand
ATCGTAGGGAAAGACTGGTTTGATGGAACACCATGTGAACGTTATGTCAACTGTGGAAATCCTTTCTGTAACCGTCGTATCTTGACATCAGAAGAAAATGAAGACAAGTACCTTCGTGGATGTTCACACGAGTGCCGTGTTCACCCACGTAACCGCTATGTTTCAGAAAATGAATTGACACAAGCTGAAGTTGTCGAGCGCCTAGCCGCTATCGGTGAAAGCTTGGATCAAGCAGCTACTGTATAAGATTAAACAGTCCTCAGGGGCTGTTTTTCTATGCTTTTTACTCAAAAATCTAAAGTTTGTTTCTGTATCTTTCAGGAAAATAAGGTATACTATATGTAAACGATTTCAAAGGAGTCCAGTTATGACGAAAACATTTTTTATTCCAAATAAACAAAGCATTTTAGGAGAACAAGAAATTTTGACTGCCAAGTCTATCTTGGCCTTGGTAGATGGTTTGGAGTCACATAGCTATGATGCAGTCTATCTCCGTCAACCTCTTAACCGTCTCGAGTATATCGAGTGTGCGATAGTGGGTCAATCACAATTTCTCTTTAAAGTTAGTTATGTTGATGGTCAAAAGGCTTACCGTGTCGATCTTCCTGATCTACTCACGAAGACAGACTGGCAGATTATCAAAGCATTTTTAGAAGCCCTACTTGCTTATACAGGAACTGAGATTGAAGGACTAGATGGTTTTGACTTTGAAGCTTATTTCCAAGCAAGTATTCAAGCCCATCTGGCAGACACTGCAGCTCGCTTTACGATTTGCCAAGGAATTTTTAATCCTGTTTTCTTTAGTCATGAGGACTTGAAAAGCTTTTTAGAGGAAGATGGCTTGGCTCAGTTTGAAGCACGTGTGCGTGCGGTTCAAGAGACAGATGCTTACTTTGCAAGAGTTTCCTTCTATCAGGATGGAGAAGGCCAAGTGCACGGTGTTTACCATCTGGCCCAAGGCGTCAAGACAGTTTTACCGAGAGAACCATTTGTTCCTGCAGCCTATATGGAGCAATTGGTGGATAAGGAAGTGCAGTGGGAGATTGACTTGGTTCAAATCACAGGAGATGGCTCTAAACCAGAAGACTATGAAGCTATCGCTCGCTTGGACTATGCAAAGTTCTTAGAGTCACTACCATCAGCATCTTACCACCAACTAGACGCCAATCAATTAGAAATTCAACCCATCTTAGAAAAAGATTTTAAAACATTAGCACAAGAAAAGTAAAGCAGAAGCAGGTCAATCGACTTGCTTTTTTGACATAGAAAAAATCCTGCCATGAAAGACAGGATTGCTACTCAATGAAAATCAAAGAGCAAACTAGGAAGCTAGCCGCAGGCTGTACTTGAGTACGGTAAGGCGAAGCTGACGTGGTTTGAAGAGATTTTCGAAGAGTATGAAGTTTAAAGAAAGGCCAAGATACGAAGATAATCCCCAATCAGTGCCACTTCAGCTACAAAGAAGAGGAGGATAATGACTCCGTTCACAAGGACAGATAAGAATAACTGATAAAAGGAGTCGGTTTCACTTGTTTGACTTGGTCTTGTAATGATATGAAGGCTAGCAAGCAGAATGATTCCAATGCTAATCACACACAAAAGAGCTGTAAATCGTAAGCTGTCAAAGAAGGCAAAGAAACTAGCAATAGCAGTGAGGAAGATTGGAATTGCTAAGAGTTGACTATATTGTTGGAGAACCTTTTCTAGCGTCCAGTCCTTTTCTTGGTAGATAAATCGTCTCACGACGAAACTACCCAAGAGGAATGAAAAGAAGAAGAGTGTTGTTGCTACTAGGATAGAGATAATCGAAAAGAGATTTAATGAAGCAAATTGTTCAGGGAAGTGATTATGCATAGTTGCTATATGTCCATAGTAAGCATGTTTGATATGGTAGATACTAAAGAAAAAGGAAGATGAAGAAAATAGAATGAGCAAGAGAAAGGCTGTGTAACTGTGTGTACTACTTGTTTCAAGCTTGCTTGTAGGAGATTTGAGAGCTTCCACTAGCCAAGACCAAAAATCAAGCACTTGCTCTTTCCATTTATCCGTAGATTTTGGAACTTGGTCGGGGATATAGGGGCTTTCTAAGGATTGACTGATAAGAAGGGGCTCTTTCGTGGTTGGTTTTTGCTGAGGAAGTGCTTCTTGACTCTTTTCAGCTATAGTGACTTTTTCTGTTTCTTTAGAAAGGTCTTGCTCTTCTTCAGTAGAATGGGATGCCTTCTTTTCTTCTATTTCTGTTCTCGCTTCACTGTCTTCAGGAGTTTCAATTTTCCCTTCTTGCTGGCTTTCTAGTTCGGCTTCAGCTTGAGAGACTTCCTCCTCTACTTGAGTATTTTTTTCAATTGGCGTATCGAGATCGGCTATCGTTTCTTCAGCCTTGTCTGCAACCTCTTGAGCTTGCTCTTCAGGTTTGTTCTTGCTTGTTGTTTTTACAAAATCATTACTTTCAAACCATTCTTGTTTCATGGTAGAACCTCCTTTTTAGTTAGATAAATATGCTTCCATAGTAGCAAATGTAAGCGCTTTTGTCAACGTCTGTTTGGTATGGATGTTAGCTCAATATCATTATCAGCTCTAGCAATGAGTTGATCCTTGGCTTCGGTTTTTTCAGTTTTGTAAGGGTTGCTTAATTCCGTACCTCTTGATTTAGGCTCTTCTCTTGTGAATTGGAAGATAGAACCATAGTTACTTGAGATGTCCCAGTTAATTCGTTGGCTTTCTTTTTGCGTCAGAGTGATTGAGAGATGGTCTTTAGAAGTTAATTCTACCTTGCCGTGAACTTGGATATTCTCAGCGTGGAAGTGATTTTCTGTTGACTCTAGTTGACTATCTGTCAGTTCTGTGCTAAAGATATTGATAATATTTGGTGTTGTGAGTTTACTGTTTTTGATACGACTTCCTTCAATTCGGAGGAGATAGCTATTATTGGTATTGATGGTCGCATTTTCAAGACTAGCATTAGTGATACTGGTTTGACCGCGATTTGCTGAGATGTTGATCCCTTTTAGACTTCTTCCCTTTGGAACTTGGAGAATAACTTCATTAAAACGACTAGAGTAGCTACTTGCGATATGGAGAATCCTGCCAATTCCAGAAGAGAGAAATGGAGTTTCAGACAGTTTCTTATCAGTGAGGCTTAGAGTTTTGTCGTTTTGATTGGTGACAAGATCATGGTTAGCAGAAATAGATGGATGATAAGAAATGTGGATTTGATCATCGAAAGAGTCTGTGATGGTCAGTGCGTGTTGGTGGAGCGTGATATCTAGGTTTTCGACTTCCTTGCCAAAGGTCAGCTCTTCCATCCGACTATCATAGACAGGTTCCTTGGACATGGCAAGTAGGCTCTTGATTCCGTCAGATTGGATGCCTACAAAGAGCAGGATAAAGCCGATAACAGTAGTCACCACACCAAAAATGAGAAATCCTTTTGTCAATTTACGCATGCTGATCACCTCTCTTTCCTTTTTTAAGAACAAATTGCACCAGGCGAACAATGAGTAGGCCGAAGAAGCGGGCTACATAGGAAATACCTAGTAAGACTAGTGAAGAAGCACCGATAGCCAGTAAACCAGAACCAAAAATCAAGATAAAGGCTGATTTAGCTTGGGCTAGGACAGTGAAACTTTCAACTAAAAATAGGAATCCGCCGATGATACCAAGTATGGAAACCGCAAAGAAAGCTAGAATGACAGTCAAGGCTGCCACAAGGATTGCGAATAGGGACACGAGGATGGCGATTCCCAGAGGAATACCGATGGGTGCCGCAAGGAGAGCTAACAAGGCGATATGCAAAATTTGTCGGTTATTCTTTTGAGCGGGTGCCTCATTGATTTTTTTATCGAGGAGATTGGAGAGGACTTCATGAGCTGCTTCCTTAGGAGTTCCTAAGCTAGCGATGAGTTCTTCCTCTCCTTCGACTCCAGCATCGTCAAAGAGTTCCCTGAAATAGTCCATGGCTTCAATTTGGTCAGCCTGAGGCAGTTTTTTAAGATAAAGTTCTAGCTGAGTCAGGTATTCAGTTCTTGTCATGGCGGATACTCCCTTCTATGATGCCATTAATGGTGTCTGTATAGAGTGCCCATTCATCTTTTAGGGTCACGAGCTGTTCTATACCACCATTTGTCAAGGAGTAGTATTTGCGCATGCGACCTTGGAACTCTCTAGAATAGGTTGTCAGAAAGCTATTGCCTTCCAATTTTTTTAGGATAGGATAGAGTGTAGATTCTTTGATATTAGCGATCAGCTTAATGGTTTGGCTAATCTCATAACCATAAGAATCATCCTGCTCCAGTACAGCCAAGATGAGAAATTCAATCAAGGCAGAGGATGTTGGAAAGTACATGGGGAACCTCCTTTTCTAATGTGTAATATTTTTATATATAATTTTTCTACACATACATTGTACATCTAAATGAAAGCCCTGTCAAGAGAAATGTGTAAAATTTTTATATATAAAAAACTCCTAGTAAAAACTAGGAGTTTAGAGGATTTTATCAGCTCTGTCCACTGTAAAGAGGGCCACAGTCATCAGGATATCGACGAGCAAGAGGGCAGCTACAGCTGGTACCCAAGAGTGGAAAAGGTCAAAACTGTAACCAAAGAGGGTTGGCCCAAAGGCTGCTAGGATATAGCCTCCTGTTTGAGATAGGCCGGACAATTGGGCTGTCTTTTCAGGGGCGCTTGTCTTGAGTGAAAAGTTGACCATGAGATAAGGGAAGAGGGCGCTGGTTGCGGTTCCGATGAGGAGATGGATGGTAAGCCAGTAAAAGAAATTACCGACTGGGAAAAAGAGCATGGAAATACCGACCACACCAGCTAGTGAAACCAGAGTGAGCATGAGCTGACGGTTACGAGTTGATAAACTGGTTGTCAGGCTTGGGATGGTCATTGAAAAAGGAATGCTAATCAGAGAGAAGATGGAAGTCAGTAAGCCAGCTTCGTGACTGGATAGGCCTGCATGGATAGCCATGGTAGGTAGCCAGGTCATAGCGGTGTAAAAGAGCAAGGATTGAAAACCTGCAAAGACAATCACTGCCCAGACCTGTTTATTATGCATGACCTTTGTTTTGCTTTTTTGTTTGGTTTGTGGAGCCAGTCTGTGATTATAGCGGTGATTGGGCAGCCAGACCAAAAAAGTTGCTAGACAGAGCAGGGTGAGGAGGATGATAAGACCTTTCCAAGAACTGGCCTGTGTAATAGGCACAGCCAGATAGGAGGCCAGAGCCGTTGCAATCCCCATAGAGGTTACATATAAGGTGGTCAGAAAACCAATCTTCTTTGGTTGATTGGCTTGGATAAGACTAGGAAGCAGCACATTGATGACTGCGATACTTGCCCCAACCATCAAGGTTCCTAGATAGAGCAGGGGCAGATTGATTAGTCGAATGAGAGAACCGATGGTCAAGAAGAAAAGGCTATAGGTGAAGAGATGCTCCAAGCCGATTTTTTGAGCCAGTCGGGTAGAAAAGAGTGAGAAGAGGGTAAACATAAGGAGGGGAAGGCTGGTCAAGACACCAAGAGAACTAACTTCTACTCCTAGACCTTGCGAAATATCTCCCAAAATAATGGGTAAAACAGTAAAAGGAGTCCGCAAGGAAACACCAATCAGGATAATACCTGGAACAAAAAAGAGTGATTGCTTTTTCATAAAATACCTCTCCTAGCTGATTTTAATAACAGCTTATTTTAAGGTTTTTTCCTTATAATGTCAAGTAAGGTTTTGGGCTTTCAAGATAAAAATGGGAAAGTCTTGAAAATTATGATAAAATAGTGGAAGGAAATCTATACATTGGAGAAAAACTGTGTCTGAAAAGCAAAAAATCAGCGTATTGATGTCGGTCTATATCAAGGAAAATCCGACATTTTTAAAGGATGCTATTGAGAGTGTTCAAAATCAGACCCTGAAACCGAGCGAATTGGTTCTGGTTGAGGATGGGCCTTTGACTCCTGAGCTCTATCAGGTATTAGACCAGCTTGAAGCTGAGTCTGATATTCCAGTGAAACGTTATCCCCTTGAGCAGAATCAAGGTTTGGGTCTGGCTCTTCGACAGGGTGTTTTGCAGTGTCAGTATGATATTATTGCCCGTATGGATACGGATGATATAGCTGTTCCAGATCGTTTTGAGAAACAGGTTCAGTTAATGGAGAGGGACAATCTCGACCTATTAGGTGGACATATTGCAGAGTTTATTGATAATCCTGATGAGATTGTTTCTTACCGTCGTGTTCCGACTCAACATGCAGATATTGTAGCTTATCAAAGGATGAGAAGTGCCTTTAACCACATGACTGTTATGTTCAAGAAGGACATGGTTCTCAAGGCAGGCAACTATGAGGATGGCCTTTATATGGAGGATGACCTCCTCTGGCTCAATATGATTGCTGCAGGAGCTAAGACTGGAAATCTGGATCAAATCTTGTGTAAGGTTCGTGTCGGAGCAGGGATGTTTGAGCGTCGTGGGGGACTGCGTTACCTCAAACTCTATCGACAGGCTCGTCAGCGTATGCTGAAGCGAGGACAAATTTCTTACATGGAATATGCCAAGAGTGTTGTGATTCAGATGGTTGTTGCCCTTTGTCCAGGATTTGTCCGACAGTTTATTTTTATGAAACTGTTACGAAAAAGCAATTAAAAGATTGTAGCAAACGTAAATTTAAGAAAAAGTGTTATAATAACAATATAACTATTAGGCTCTTTTAAGGAGGAGTAAATTTCGATGAATAAAAAACTCACAGATTATGTGATTGATCTGGTGGAAATTTTAAATAAACAACAAAAACAGGTTTTCTGGGGAATATTTGATATTTTGAGTATGGTGGTCTCCATCATTGTATCTTATATCTTATTCTACGGATTGATTAATCCAGCACCTGTTGACTACATTATCTATACGAGTTTGGCCTTCCTGTTCTATCAATTGATGATTGGATTTTGGGGATTGAACGCTAGTATTAGTCGTTACAGCAAGATTACGGATTTCATGAAAATCTTTTTTGGTGTGACTGCTAGCAGTATCTTGTCATATAGTATCTGCTATGCCTTCTTGCCTCTCTTCTCCATCCGTTTTATCGTGCTCTTTATCTTGTTGAGTACCTTCTTGATTTTATTACCACGGATTACTTGGCAGTTAATCTACTCAAAACGCAAAAAGGGAAGTGGTGATGGAGAACACCGTCGAACCTTCTTGATTGGTGCCGGTGATGGCGGTGCCCTCTTTATGGATAGTTACCAACATCCAACCAGTGAATTAGAACTTGTCGGTATTTTGGACAAGGATTCTAAGAAAAAGGGTCAAAAACTTGGTGGAATCCCTGTTTTGGGTTCATATGAGGATCTTCCTGAATTAGCCAAACGCCATCAAATCGAGCGTGTTATCGTTGCGATTCCGTCGCTTGACCCGTCAGAATATGAACGTATCTTGCAGATGTGTAATAAGCTGGGTGTCAAATGTTACAAGATGCCTAAAGTTGAAACTGTTGTCCAAGGACTTCACCAAGCAGGTGGAGGTTTCCAGAAGATTGATATCACAGACCTTTTGGGTCGTCAGGAAATTCGTCTTGATGAATCGCGTCTGGGCGCAGAACTGACAGGTAAGACAATCTTGGTTACAGGTGCTGGTGGCTCAATCGGTTCTGAAATCTGTCGCCAAGTTAGTCGTTTCAATCCTGAACGCATCGTTTTGCTCGGTCATGGGGAAAATTCAATCTACCTTGTTTATCATGAATTGATTCGCAAGTTCCAAGGGATTGATTATGTACCAGTTATTGCCGATATTCAAGACTATGACCGTTTGTTGCAAGTCTTTGAGCAGTACAAGCCAGCTATTGTTTATCATGCGGCAGCCCACAAGCACGTTCCTATGATGGAGCGCAATCCAAAAGAAGCCTTCAAAAACAATATTCGTGGAACTTACAATGTTGCTAAGGCTGTTGATGAAGCCAAAGTACCTAAGATGGTTATGATTTCGACAGATAAGGCGGTTAATCCACCAAATGTTATGGGAGCAACCAAGCGCGTGGCGGAGTTGATTGTCACTGGTTTTAACCAACGTAGCCAATCGACTTACTGTGCGGTTCGTTTTGGGAATGTTCTTGGTAGCCGAGGTAGTGTGATTCCTGTCTTTGAACGTCAGATTGCTGAAGGCGGTCCTGTAACGGTGACAGACTTCCGCATGACCCGTTACTTTATGACCATTCCAGAAGCTAGCCGTTTGGTTATCCATGCTGGTGCCTATGCCAAGGACGGAGAAGTTTTTATCCTTGATATGGGCAAACCAGTCAAGATTTATGACTTGGCCAAGAAAATGGTCCTTCTAAGTGGCCACACCGAAAGTGAAATTCCAATCGTTGAAGTTGGAATCCGTCCAGGTGAAAAACTCTACGAAGAACTCTTGGTATCAACCGAACTTGTTGATAATCAGGTTATGGATAAGATTTTCGTTGGTAAGGTTAATGTCATGCCTCTAGAAGCCATCGATCAAAAGATTGAAGAGTTTCGTACTCTTAGTGGAGATGAGTTGAAGCAAGCTATTATCGCCTTTGCCAATCAAACAACCCACGTTGAATAAAAAAGAAAAACGCATGTTATCAGGTGTTGACTGAAGCACCTGATAACATGCGTTTTGTTATGTAGAAACTTGCTCCATTTTCTTCTGAAATGGGGTTTTTGTCCAGTCTATGTTATTGAAAATACTCTAAAACTTGTAGGGGTTTGTGGGCCATATAATCAGGTTGATAGTTTAGCAAGTCTGTCTGCTCTCCAAATCCCCAAGTGACGGCCAATTTCTGAATGCCTGTTTCTTGAGCTCCCAGCATATCAAACTTGGTATCTCCGATGATGATGGCTTGTTCTGGGGTTAGTTGATGTGTCTGCAAGGCTTGGCGAATGACATCTGCCTTATGAGGTGCTTCAGGGCTGGAACCATAAATGCCATCAAAGAAATGATGGATTCCCAAGTTTTTAGTCATGTCTTGAGCGGTTGGAGTATTCTTTGTTGTGGTGATATAAAGAGGATATTTGCTCGATAACTTCTCAAGCAAGTCTACAATATGAGGAAAGAGTTGAGCTTCATAGATGCCTTTTTCCTTGTAGTAAGAACGGTATATCTGCACGGCTTCAGAAATTTGTTCTTTGGGCAGGCAAGTCGCAAAACTACTTTCAAGGGGCGGCCCCATAAAACCACGAATAGTTTTGGCGTCAGGGCTAGGCACCCCCAGCTCTTTAAAGGTATGGGTAAAGGCATTGTGAATCCCGATAGAACTGTCAACGAGGGTTCCATCTAGATCGAAAAAGATAGCGGTAATAGAGGTCATGATTTCTCCTATTTGATAAGCTTATTCTCCGAAAATTTCTTTTTGGAGACGACGACCAGTAGGGGTGGCAGCGAGTCCACCTTCAGCTGTTTCACGAAAGGCAGTTGGCATGCTTGACCCTACTTGGTACATGGCATCGATAACCTCATCCACAGGTATTTTAGATTCGATACCTGCCAAGGCCATATCTGCTGCGATGAAAGCAAAGCTAGCTCCCATGGCATTGCGTTTGACACAGGGAACTTCGACCAATCCGGCAACAGGGTCACAGATGAGGCCCAGCATATTTTTAATGACAAAGGCAATAGCTTGACTGGCCTGGTAGGTTGTCCCACCTGCAGCCAGAGTCAAGGCGGCAGCACTCATAGCAGAGGCAGAACCGACTTCGGCCTGGCAACCACCTTCAGCACCTGAGATAGAGGCATTGTTTGCGATGACTAGTCCAAAGGCACCCGCAGCAAAGAGGAAATCCAGCTGTTGCTCGTGACTGAGGTCTAATTTTTCAATAGCAGCAGTGAGAACAGAAGGGAGACAGCCAGCACTTCCAGCGGTTGGAGTAGCACAGACCAAGCCCATTTTAGCATTGTGTTCATTGACTGCGATAGCATTTCGGGCAGCAGAGAGAATCGTGTAATCTGACAGAGTTTTTCTGTTTTTGATGTAGTGATCCAATTTGGCAGCATCTCCACCTGTCAGGCCACTACGAGATTTGTTTTCATTGAGACCAAGTTGGACAGAGGCTTTCATGACTTCCAGATTGCGTTCCATGAGAAGGAAGACTTCTTCACGTTCGCGGCCGGTCAATTCAAACTCTGTTGTAATCATGAGTTCTGCGACATTTCCTTGAAAGTCCAGATCTGCTTGCTCGACCAATTCTTTAATAGAATAAAACATACTTCCTCCTATTTAAAGAAATTGACATTGTGGAGATGAGGGATTTTTCGAATTTCTTCGATGGCCTCATCACAGTTGCGACTGTCAACTTCGATAATCATAATGGCTTTTTCACCAGCTTTTTCACGAGTAACATTCATCTGGGCGATATTGATACCATAGCGGGAAAGTGCCTCCGTGACAAGGGCAATCATACCTGGAATATCTTGATGAACGATGATGATAGTCGGTGTATTCATATTGAGAGAGACGGCAAAGCCATTGAGCTCGGTTACCTGAATATTACCGCCACCGATAGAAATACCAGTTACGCTGATAGTCTTGTGCGCATTTTTGACGGTAATTTTAGTGGTGTTGGGGTGAGGGGCATTACTGTCTTTCTGAATGGTCCAGACAATCTTGATACCACGCTTGTGGGCAATTTCTAGGCTGTTTGGGATTTCAGGATCATCTGTATCCATGCCCAAAATACCAGCAACAAGGGCTAGGTCTGTCCCGTGGCCACGATAGGTCTTGGCAAATGAGTTAAATAGTTGGAATTCGACTTCTGTCGGAGTATCATCAAAAATGGAAGAGACAATCTTCCCAATACGAACAGCACCAGCGGTATGACTACTAGATGGACCAATCATAACTGGTCCGATGATATCAAAGACAGATTGAAAACGAAGTGATTTCATCAGTTTCCCCTTATAAAAATTCTTACCCCTATTATATCAAAGAATGAAGGTCTTGGCTTTAATTGTGGATGAAAACCTTTCTAATACCTCAAATAGCATAAAAAAGCATCTTTTGTAACAAAAAATAGCTTATTTAGGGAAATAAAAAATAATTTTGTAATATTTCTACATAAAAGTGTCAAGAAACGGTAATATTTAAAGGGTATGATAGAACTATAGAAAGAAGGAGAATTTTCAAATATGAAATCAACAACTAAAAAGATTAAAACAACTCTTGCAGGAGTAGCTGCCTTGTTTGCAGTATTTGCTCCATCATTTGTATCTGCTCAAGAATCATCAACTTACACTGTTAAAGAAGGTGATACACTTTCAGAAATCGCTGAAACTCACAACACAACTGTTGAGAGATTGGCAGAAAACAACCACATTGACAACATTCATTTGATTTATGTTGGTCAAGAGTTGGTTATCGATGGCCCTGTAGCACCTGTTGCAACACCAGCGCAAACTACTTATGCAGCACCAGCAGCTCAAGATGAAACTGTTTCAGCTCCAGTAGCAGAAACTACAGAAGTAGTAGAAGAAGCAGCCCCAGTGGCAAGCGCACCTGCAGCAGAAGAAAATGTTGCTACAACAGAAGCTTCAGCACCAGCTGCAACTGTAAGCGGATCTGAAGCAGAAGCTAAAGAATGGATCGCTCAAAAAGAATCAGGTGGTAGCTACACAGCTACAAACGGACGTTACATCGGACGTTACCAATTGACAGATTCATACTTGAACGGTGACTACTCAGCTGAAAACCAAGAACGTGTAGCAGATGCCTACGTTGCAGGACGTTACGGTTCATGGTCAGCCGCTAAAAACTTCTGGCTTAACAACGGCTGGTATTAAGAAATAACGAACAGAATAATTTGAAAAAGTCGAGGAAATCCCTCGACTTTTTTATATTTCTTTCGGTTGATAATAGATCTCCACTTCTTTTTTGAGATGAGACAGCATAGAAGTTTCATCGGTCAGCTCCAGAAGTGAGAAACCTTTTTGGATAAGTCTAGCATCATCCCTACAAATCCCGATACGGACATAGGAGACAGCTAAGCTATCATATTTTTTCTTTTTCTTAGCATCCTCTAGTAAAGTGTAGCAGATTTGCTTACACATGTTTTTATCTTGATTGTATAGATAGAGTGTGGAAAGGTTTAATAGAATTGTCATTCGCAATTCATATAAATGTTGATAGTTTTTATAGACTTCTAGGCGTTGCAATATTTTTCCAGTGATGAGATGGAGGTATTCAATGGGAAAATTGAAAAGAATGGTATTGAGGATTTTCAGGTCACTCTCATACCAGGTATCTTGTTTTTCAATTTTTTCCCAAAGCTTTTTGATAGTCTGTTTCACTTGGTCTGACAGTTGCTCTGTACCATGTTGACGGAGATAAATAACAACTTCCAGCATATCCCTGATTTCTTCTATAGGCAGGTCGTGGTGGGTCTTGAGATAGTTTTGGCATTTTTGAAATAGTTTTTCGAGTTCACTAGCCCCTAGGATTGAGCTCATATTGAGATAGGTTTGCATAATTTCTGTGTGTTGACTTGGTTGATAAAGTTGACAGATATATTCAAACTCTTCAAAACTCATATTAATTTGCCGTAGAAGAAACTCCATGTTTTCATATTTTGGGGTTGTCTTGCCACTTTCGATTTTTGATAAGCTAGTTCTTGAGAGAACACCCCCACAGACCTCTTCTTGGGTCAGTCCCTTTGACTCACGTATTTCTTTATAGACCTTTCCGAAATCATAACGCATGATTTTCTCCTTT
>DXLD01000032.1:0-13126 GCA_019414935.1 Streptococcus sp. | reverse complement strand
TGATGCGTTTGAGGAAAAAGATCAACCGGCTGTACTTTATTCAACTCGTATCCCAATTCTCGGTAGAGTTTGATATCACGCGCCATGGTTGCGACATTACAAGAGATATAGGCGATGCGGTCAGCTCCTGTTTGGCTACTTGCCTTGATAAAGCTTTCTGTGAGTCCTTTTCTTGGTGGGTCCACTAGGATAAGGCTTGGTTGAATTCCATCTTTAAGCCAATTTTTCATGGCATTTTCGGCTGTATCACAGACATAGTGGGCGTTTGAAATATTGTTTAATTGGGCATTCTTCTTGCTATTCTCAACCGCTTCTGGAATTACTTCAACACCATAGACCTCCTTGACATGTTTCGCAACAGAGAGGCCAATTGTTCCAATACCAGAATAAGCATCGATAACCACATCATCTTCTTTTAATTCAGCAAAGTCAATAGCTGTTTGGTAGAGCTTCTCTGCCATTTCAGTATTGACTTGGTAAAATGCTGGTCCAGCGATTTGGTAGTTAGTTCCCAACATTTGGTCGGTAATATAGTCTTGACCATAAAGCGTACGCCATTCCTTGCCAAAAATCGCATTGGTGTTTTGGTCGTTGACATTTTGCATAACAGACGTGATGTCTGGGAACTGCTTGATTAATTGTTCAATTAATTGGTCAACACGAAAAACTTTGGGACGAGTTGTAACCAAAATAACCATGATTTGTCCTGAATAGTGCCCACGACGCACCACAAGGTTTCGAATCAAGCCAGCTTGTTCCTTTTCATCATAAGGTTTCAAATCATAACGACGGAGCAAGTCTCGTAGGGCTACTACTACCTCATCAATCACAGGATCCTGGATAAAGAAATCTTCCAAAGGCATGAGATCGTGGGAATTCTTACGGAAAAATCCTGTTTCCAAGACACCATTCACTCGACGAACAGGCACCTGCGCCTTATTGCGGTACTTGACTGGATTTTTCATACCCAAAGTTTCAGCAACCTCTATATCATCAATTCCAGCAATCTTGTAGAGACTGTCTTTGACTTGCTTGGTTTTAAATTTGAGTTGTTCTGGATAGGCAAGATGACCTAAATCCGCGATTCCTGAACGCAAGTAAGCCAAATCTAGATCTTGATTACGATGTGGTGACTGGACAAGGTATTCTTCCACTTTCCCAAAACCAATCTTTTTATTAACCTTGAGAACTCGCATGAGAATTTTTTCACTCGGTAATGCATTCTCAACAAAAAATACCAAGCCATCTACCTTGGCAACTCCTGCCCCTTCATGGGTCAAGTCAACAATTTCAACTTCTACAATATCATTTTTCTTTAACATTCTCTTCATCTTTCTATTGGCCGACAAAAAAGACGGCAACGTTACGGTTACCATCTATTATACCATGAAATTTCTTAAGAACCAAAACTCTTGAAGAAGTTGACAATGGCTTGCCAGAGGGAGCTTAAGAAGTTACCACCGTCCTCTAGCGCCTTATCAGCATCAAAGTTAAGGTTGATATTTTTAAAACTGTCGCCAGCTTGTGAAACAATACTTTGTTTCAGGTCATTCAAGGTTTTAGTGAAGTCTGTATTGCTGAGGATATCACTCTTTGAGAGATTCAAAGCAAAATTGATGATGATATTGATCTGGTTTCCTGTTATAACCTGATCAAGTTTGTAATTTTTCAAGGTATCTTCAACAATTTTACGAACATCTTCCTCTGTCAGATTTCCCTTGCTTTCTTTAGCTTTGGCGAGTCCTGACTTGATATCGGCTAGGGCAACGTTTAATTTATTAGCATCATAGCCAGTTTTGTCCTTGTTTTCAGCATTGATATCTGACAAAGCCTTCAACTCTTCTTGAGCCAAATCTTTATTGGCTTGCGGTACCTTGGCTCCATTAGCCTCTAGCGAATAATAAATCCCTGCTAAAGCACTTTCTCCTGTAACTGGAATGGGGGCTGCTACAGTGATTTTGGCGTGTTCCACACCCAAAGTTACGGCTGCATTTCGGTACATATCCTGAGTTACCTTAGTGATGTTTTCAGGTGTTTCAATCTTGACCTCAAGTGGCGATTTGTCCCCTAGCTTTTGAATCTTGGCTGATGAATACAATTGTAAGCTAGGGTCATTGGCCACATTCATAATCTTAGAATAGACATCAGGTGTCATGGTCTTGAGTTCTTTGGTGTCTGTTGAGGCATTGTAGCCTAGTTTTTTAAGGGTTTGATTTTTTTGGTCTTCAGACAATGATGAACCTAGGACATATTCAGGTTGGACGTAGGTTTCATCGATAACTTTTTGAACATCTGTTGCTGCATGGACACTATTCATAGCTGTTACTGCCCACAAGACCGCAACACTGGACAGAAAGAGTTTCTTTCTCATAGGGAATTTCCTCCTTTACCTTTCTAGAGTAATATATCTATCTTAAAGAAAACTTATAACAAAAACATCTGGACTAACCAGATGTCGAAAAGAGAGTGAAACATTTGATAATGTAAAGGTTAAGTTGCACCTGTCTAGAATAATAATAGTTTCCTCCATTTACATAGAGTTCGGCACCGTGAAAAACGGAAATGGGGTGAATATAACTATAAGTCTTTCCAGTGGTATTACCAAGCAAGGGAGCAACAGTATCACGAGAGTACTGTTTGGCCAGAGCTAAGGTGTTTTCCTTGCCATTTTGGGCGATAAAATCTATATAGGCAGGTCCAAAATTGTAGGCTTGAACAGCCGTCCAGACATCTACCCCCTTCTTCTGGGCCAGATAGAGATTGTCTGTCAGAGTTTGAACGCCTTGCCGAATGCTAGAGGCATTATCATTGATGGTATTGGTAGCGCCACTAGCAGACTCACTAGACTGCATAACATCGCCTTCTTTTCCTTTTGTTTCGGTATAAATCATAGCGAGCACAAGCTCTTCGTTTGCTGGGGTGTCTCTTTCACTCAAGATTTCTCGCACCATGGGTTGATAGGTCATGACTTGCTTGACATCTTGGTGAACGCGGTAAGCTTTATATCCAGCAAAAAGGAAGACTGCTAGTACAAGCACTCTTCGAATTCGTTTAAACATTATTTACTTTGGATATCCTCGATATTTTTTATTAAGATAGAGTAGGTTCCATTGTCATTTTGGATAAACTCAACAGACTCAGCATCTTGATAGACGTTATTGGGAACGATGAGCTCAATTCCATTTGACAAGGAGAGTTTTTGGTTTTCAAATTTCTTTAATTGGCGACTAGCATCAATTTCATCAAATTGAACTGGCTCTGGTACAGCTTCCTTTACTTGATCAATAAAGCTCAAACGAGCCGTCAGATTATTGTCAAAAAGGTCGTTGGCCAATTTTTCAGGTGACAATTCATTGCTTTCTTCTAGGTTGTTGAAAATCGCTGATTTGACCTTAGATTGAAATTGAAAATCATCTGTGTTAAAAGTCTCAGCAATTCTCTGGGCCGTTTTTTCCAGTTCTTTGATAGATTTCTTAGGTGAAATTTTAGGGGCGACGGCTAGGAGATTATCTGAAAAATAATTCAAAAAAGTCCCGTTATACTTGATTCGTTTTTCAATCAGATGGTACTTGCGACTCTGAAGATTGACCACCAAGGCTTCGTCGGCACCCGTTCCAAATCCAGGCAGGTTATTCTGAGTCAGCTTGATTGGATTATCAACTTCTCCTCCGAGGTGGGTCAAGTTCTCCCGTAGGGCAATTCGCAAGAAAGCGAAATGTTCTACACCTTCTTTAGAAAATTGCACAAAAATCAAGTCATTGGTCTTAAGATTTTCTGAAATGCTGAACTCCTCTTTCCAGAGATTAGCCAGCGTTACTGATGTCTCCAACAAATCGTCTGTAATATGATTGAAGAAGGGATTTTCTTCCTCGAAAATCCCAGTCTTGGCTTCATCTGAATACACACGTTCAATTTTTTTACGCAAGTATTCTTCGATTTTTGGAGTAATATTGAGAAACTTATCCGCTAGGAACAGGTCGGTGTCATCCGGACTGAACTGATGAATAATAGCTTTCTTAATATAAATGTCCATAAAAGTTTTAGTCCTCGTATAATGGGAAGGCATCTGTTAATTCTTTAACCGCACTTCTCACTTCTTCTAAGACAGCTTCATTTTCTGCATTCTTAAGGGTTTTAATAATAAGTTCAGCCACTTTGCGACTTTCTTCTTCACCAAATCCACGAGCAGTAATGGCTGCTGCTCCGATACGAATACCACTTGTCTTGAATGGTGACAAGCTTTCGTAAGGGATTGAGTTTTTATTTAGGGTAATATTGACTTCATCCAGCAAGTTTTGAGCAACTTTGCCGTTTTCTACAACTTTAGTCACATCCACTAGGAAGAGGTGGTTTTCAGTTCCTCCAGAAATGATACGAAAATCAGGGTCTTGCAAGAAGACATCTGCCATAGTCTTGCTGTTCTTGATAACATTGGCAGCATATTCCTTGAAGGCTGGATCCAAAACTTCTTTGAAAGAAACAGCCTTAGCTGCCACAACATGCTCCAAAGGACCACCCTGAATACCTGGGAAAATAGCTGAATTAATTTTCTTAGCTAAGTCTTCATCATTGGTCAAAATCAAACCACCACGTGGGCCACGAAGAGTTTTGTGGGTCGTTGTTGTAGTGATATGAGCGTATGGCACTGGGCTTGGGTGAAAACCAGCTGCAACCAAACCAGCGATATGGGCCATATCCACCATAAGCTTAGCCCCAACAGCATCTGCGATTTCACGGAATTTTGAGAAGTCGATAATTTGAGAATAGGCTGAAGCACCTGCTACGATCAATTTTGGTTTTACTTCTTGGGCTTGTTTCAAGATAGCATCAAAATCCAAGAGTTCCGTTTCAGGATCAACACTATAAGAAACAAAGTTGTAGGTTTGACCTGAGAAGCTAACAGGAGCCCCATGAGTCAAGTGACCACCTGCAGCCAAATCCATTCCCATAACCGTATCGCCAGGCTCAATCAAGGCCATGTAAGCTGCACAGTTAGCTTGGCTTCCTGAGTGTGGTTGGACATTGGCAAATTTTGCACCGAAAATTTCTTTTGCGCGTTCAATGGCTAGAGATTCCACCACGTCTACTACATCTGTTCCACCATAATAACGGCGTCCTGGGTAACCTTCAGCGTATTTATTCGTCAAGATAGACCCTTGAGCTGCCATAACTGCCTTGGAAACTACGTTTTCCGAAGCAATCAACTCAATGTTGTTTTGTTGGCGTTCCTCTTCTTTGGCAATAGCATTCCAGAGATCAGCATCATATGCTTTAAAATCGTCTTTGTCAAAAATCATAGTTTTTCTCCTTTAATTAACTTAATAAATCGTTTCTGCACTTTATCACAAGTATAACCAACTCTTTCATAAAATGCATGAGCACCAAGACGATGGTCTGCAGAGTTTAAGCGGATAAACCCATAACCACGTCTTTTTGCTTCTTGATCCAACCCTTGTAATAAGCTTTTACCAATACCTTGCCCTTGTGCTTGAGGTGAAACTGCTAAAGCTAAAATATTAAATCCTGCTTTAGAATAAAGTGATTCATAGACCTCAGCGTGGACATATCCAAGCAAGGCATGAGTAGATTCATCCTCATAAGCAAGTAAGAAATGATGGGAATCCTGAGATAGTCTAGCTAATTGACTAGCCGTTTCCTCTGGACTAAAAGAATAGCCCAAAGCATCTTGGTTGATCTCACATATTGCTTTCACATCAGTTTCTCTTAAGTCTCTTAACATCTCATTCCTCCTCAAAAGAAATCTCTGGCAACCGAGCAAGAATATCTTCTCGCTTAATGGCCCCTTGGCGTAAGATTTTCACCTTGTCTCCAGACAAATCCAAAATAGTTGAATCCTGTCCAGTTAGAAAAGGATCGTCTTCCAAACCCAAAACCTCTTGGTCAAAATCCTCTAGAATTTGATTAAAAGTCACTCCACTTGCCTGACCTGAGATATTAGCTGACGGTCCAATCAGAGGTCCTGTCTCTCGAATCAAATCAAGGGTAATGGGATGACTAGGCATCCGAAATCCAACAGTTGCAAGACCAGAATTGACCCAATAGGGAACTCGGTCATTAGCTTCGAGAATAATGGTTAAGGGACCTGGTAAAAAGGTCTCTACAAGTTTTTGTAGATAAGTTGGCTGATTCTTAGAAAAGTGCAAGATGTCCTCTAGAGAGGCGATATTGAGGTTAAGCGCCTTATCTCTTGGACGACGTTTGAGTTGGTAAACATGGTCAACTGCTTTTTCGTCTAGAGCCTTGGCAAAGAGACCGTAAACTGTCTCAGTAGGTAGAACGACCGCTCCACCATTTTCCAACTCTTGTCTAATCCTGTCCATCATCAATTACAACCATCCTATCTTGACCAAACTGGTCCTTGAGCATTCGTACTCTTTTTTCAGGAAGATGCTTCCTAAAAAGTTCGGGAACACTTTGACCTTGCTTGTATCCAATTTCAAGGTAAATCTTACCACCATCTTTGAGATAGTCTTTTACATCTTCCGCAATTCTACGGTAAATAGCTAGACCATCCTCGTCTGCAAAGAGAGCTAGATGAGGTTCTGAATACAAAACATTCAAGCCGACCTCTGACGCATCTTCACGAGAGATATAGGGTGGATTGGAAACAATTATATCATATTTTTCAGAAATTTCTGTAAAACAGTCAGATTTTTTTAAAAATAATTGAAGATTTTGATTTTTAGAATTTTCACTAGCTACATCTAAAGCCTCTTGGGAAATATCTGCTGCCGTCACCGACCAAGCTGATCTGTTTTTTGCTAATGCAAGGGCAATGGCTCCACTACCTGTTCCGATATCCAGAACTGAAAAATTCGTCTCAGGATTTTCAGCCAGGATAAGCTCCACCAACTCCTCTGTTTCTGGACGAGGGATCAATACTCGCTCATCAACTTTTAACTGCATTCCATAAAAATCTGCCTGTCCAATGATGTACTGTGCCGGTTTATGAGTTGCTAACTGTTGGAAAATTTCTTTTACAAATACTTCTTCCTCTTCAGTCACTTCCTGCTGGAGGGCAAAAACAAAGTCCGTAAAAGATAGATTTTTCAGGCTACGATAGACAAAAGAGAGGCTTTCTGCTTCCTCTCCTTGTCTTATCAATTCTTCTTCAAAATCTGAAAATAATTGAGCTAATTTCATTATTTGTTTAATTCTTCTAATTTTTGCGTTTGGTCATAAAGAACCAAGGCATCCACAACTTCATCCAATTTACCAGACAAAATGGTATCTAGTTTTTGGAGGGTCAAGCCGATACGGTGATCTGTGACACGATTTTGTGGGAAATTGTAAGTACGAATCCGTTCTGAACGGTCACCAGTACCGATAGTAGACTTACGCTCAGCGTCTTGTTCATCCTGAGCAATTTGTGCAAAGTGGTCAGCAACACGCGCACGGATGATTTTCATGGCCTTCTCACGGTTCTTCTGCTGGGTACGTTCTTCCTGCATCTCAACCTTGATATTGGTTGGCAAGTGAACGATACGAACTGCTGTCGCAACCTTATTGACGTTCTGTCCCCCAGCACCAGAGGCGTGATAGATGTCGACACGAAGGTCTTTTGGATCAATATCGTATTCTACTTCTTCGACTTCAGGCATGACAAGAACTGTTGCTGTCGAAGTATGAACACGGCCTTGGCTTTCTGTCACAGGAACACGTTGCACACGATGAGCACCAGATTCGTACTTGAGTTTAGAGTAAACAGATTGCCCCGAAACCATGGCAACCACTTCTTTGAAACCACCGACACCATTCATAGAAGCCTCCATGACTTCAAAGCGCCAGCCTTGAGCTTCAGCATACTTTTGGTACATGGTTAGCAAATCTCCAGCGAAAAGTGCTGCTTCGTCTCCACCAGCGGCGCCACGGATTTCAAGAATGATGTTCTTGTCATCGTTTGGATCCTTTGGAAGGAGCAAAATTTTGAGTTTTTCTTCGTATTCTTCTTTTTCAGCCTTGGCATCTTTGAGCTCTTGCTTGGCCATTTCTTCCAAGTCCGCATCCCCGCCAGATTCTTTAATCATCTCTTCTGCATCAACGATGTTTTGAAGGACTTGTTTGTACTCACGGTAGGCAGTTACCGTATCACGAGTAGAAGCCTCTTCTTTTGAAAGCTCCATGAAACGCTTGGTGTCCGAAACCACATCTGGGTCACTGAGCAACTCTCCTAATTCTTCATAACGGTCTTCTACAGCTTGTAGTTGATCATAGATGTTCATTTTTCTTCATTCTCCTTATTGATTTCAGGGGCAAAATAATGTTTACGGCAAACCGAGATATAGGTTTCATTCCCACCAATCTGGATCTGTTCACCATCATAAACAGGCAGTCCATTCTGAGTACGTAATACCATGGTCGCCTTTTTCTTGCAGTACTGACAGATGGTCTTGATTTCGTCAATCTTGTCTGCTAAGAGCAAGAGATATTTAGAACCTTCGAACAATTCATTACGAAAGTCATTTTTCAAACCAAAAGCCATGACCGGTATGTCTAACTCGTCCACAACACGAGCTAGGTCGTAAACATGGTGACGCTTGAGAAACTGGGCTTCATCGACCAAAACACAGTAAGGCTTTTCTGGTAGGTCTCGGATATAGCCAAAGATATCCGTCGTTTCCTCAATCGCAATGGCTGGGCGTTTCATGCCAATTCGACTCGACACATAGCCAACACCGTCACGTGTATCCAGAGCCGAGGTCATAATGACAACACCTTTTCCTTGCTCCTCATAGTTATAGGCCACTTTAAGAATCTCAATCGTCTTACCTGAGTTCATGGTCCCATAACGATAATACAACTGTGCCATGTTTCTTGCTTCACGTCCATTTCTAAATTTTTGCTACATTCTAGTATATCATAATTTTCTTAAGCTTTAAACGGCAAAATGTGGTAAAATAGAAGAAATCAAAAACTAGTGGAGGAAGCTATTATGCCATTTGTACGCATCGATTTATTTGAAGGACGCACGCTCGAGCAAAAGAAAGCTCTTGCTAAGGAGGTAACGGAAGCTGTTGTCCGCAACACAGGAGCCCCTCAATCTGCTGTCCATGTCATCATCAACGACATGCCAGAAGGAACTTATTTCCCACAAGGAGAAATGCGCACCAAATAAGCTAGCTTAAGCAGAAATGCTTAGGCTTTTTCAATCTCCAAGTAGCATCCATTGAAGAAATAGTTCAAATTTGTTACAATTTGAAAAGAGACTTGGAAAAATTTCCAAGAAAAGAGCTATTTATTAAAGGAAACATTATGATTACACGTGAATTTGATACCATCGCTGCTATCTCTACTCCACTAGGTGAAGGGGCTATTGGTATTGTCCGCCTGAGCGGAACAGAAAGTTTTGCTATTGCGCAAAAGATTTTTAAAGGAAAAGACTTGAGTAAGGTTGCTAGCCATACCCTTAACTACGGTCACATCGTTGATCCTCAGACAGGAAAAGTCATGGACGAAGTCATGGTTGGGGCTATGAAGTCTCCAAAGACCTTCACTCGTGAGGATATTATCGAGATTAATACCCACGGTGGTATTGCGGTGACCAATGAGATTCTCCAGCTAGCTATCCGTGAAGGAGCTCGATTGGCTGAACCTGGTGAATTTACTAAACGTGCCTTTTTAAACGGTCGCGTAGATTTGACACAGGCTGAGGCAGTGATGGACATCATCCGTGCAAAGACAGACAAGGCCATGAACATTGCGGTCAAACAATTAGATGGTTCCCTTTCTGACCTCATTAACAATACCCGTCAAGAAATCCTTAACACACTTGCCCAAGTTGAGGTTAATATCGACTATCCTGAGTATGACGATGTTGAGGAAGCCACTACTGCTGTTGTCCGTGAGAAGACAATGGAGTTTGAACAATTACTAACTAATCTCCTTAGGACAGCCCGTCGCAGCAAAATCCTCCGTGAGGGAATTTCAACAGCTATCATCGGCCGTCCTAACGTTGGAAAATCCAGCCTCCTCAACAACCTCTTACGTGAGGACAAGGCTATCGTTACAGACATTGCTGGTACAACTCGAGATGTCATCGAAGAATACGTCAACATCAACGGTGTTCCTCTCAAATTGATTGACACAGCTGGTATTCGTGAAACGGATGATATCGTTGAACAAATTGGAGTTGAGCGTTCGAAAAAAGCCCTCAAGGAAGCCGACTTGGTTCTACTGGTGCTAAATGCCAGTGAACCACTAACCGCCCAAGACCGCCAACTCCTAGAAATCAGTCAGGAGACTAATCGCATTATTCTTCTTAATAAAACCGACCTGCCAGAAACGATTGAAACTTCAGAACTTCCTGAAGACGTTATTCGTATTTCAGTCCTAAAAAACCAAAATATTGATAAGATTGAAGAACGTATCAACAACCTCTTCTTTGAAAATGCTGGTCTAGTCGAGCAAGATGCTACTTACTTGTCCAACGCCCGTCATATTTCCTTGATTGAGAAGGCTGTTGAAAGTTTGCAAGCTGTTAATGAAGGGCTGGAACTAGGTATGCCAGTTGACTTGCTTCAAGTTGACTTGACCCGTACTTGGGAAATCCTCGGAGAAATCACTGGGGATGCTGCTCCTGATGAACTCATCACCCAACTCTTTAGCCAATTCTGTTTAGGAAAATAAGAAAAATCCATGATCCTTCATTCGGTCATGGATTTTATTGTCTTTATTAGTAATCTGGTCTTAAGACCCCTGTTACAGTTGCCTTAGTCGCTTCGTAATCGCCATCTACGACAACCTTGATAATTCGTTTGGCATCTTCTTCTGGTGCTGGAACTAGAGGTAGACGAGTTGGTCCAGCTTCAAATCCCATGTAGTTAAGAACCGCCTTAACAGGAGCAGGACTTGGATAAGAGAAGAGGGCATTGACCTTAGGAATGAATTTACGCTGAATAGCTGCAGCTTTCTTCATATCGCTTTCTGCAATGGCCGTAAACATCTCGTGCATTTCATCCCCATTTGTATGAGAAGCAACAGAAATAACCCCGTCAGCACCAAGGTTCATGGCATGGAAAGCATCTCCATCCTCACCTGTATAAATCAAGAACTCCTCTGGCTTGTGCTCAATCAAGTAAGCCATATTAGCTAAGCTAGTACATTCTTTGACACCGATAATATTTGGATGATCAGCCAAGCGAAGCATAGTTTCTGGAGTCAATTCGACAACCACACGACCTGGAATGTTATAGATAATAATTGGTAGGTCAGAAGCATCTGCAATAGCTTTAAAGTGCTGATACATTCCTTCTTGAGAAGGTTTGTTGTAGTAAGGTACAATAGCAAGCCCAGCCGCAAAACCGCCAAATTCCGCTACTTCTTTGACAAACTCAATAGAGTCACGCGTATCATTAGTACCCACACCCGCAATCAAAGGAACGCGTCCATTGACAATCTTTTGTACAGCCGCAAAGAGTTCCAACTCCTCATCGTGGGTTAAAGTTGGACTCTCAGCAGTCGTTCCAGCTAGAAGAATGCCGTCTGTGTGATGGGCCAATAAATGCTCAATCAAGGCTGGAATGGCATCAAAGTTGATGGAACCATCCTCATGGAAAGGGGTAATAAAGGCTGTGATGATTTTACACTCTTTTAAATCTTGATAAGACATGAGAAACACCTCTCTATTTCAAAGAAGGAGTTCATCTGAACTCCTAAATTATATGACTATTTTAATTCAAATTTCAATTCAGCTGTTGGATGAACCAATCCACGTTCGTGAAGAGTTTCTGCAATCTGAACTGAGTTCCAAGCAGCACCTTTGAGCAGGTTGTCTGAAACAACCCACATGTGGATTCCTTTTTCAGCATCCAAGTCTTTACGGATACGACCAACAAAGGTATCACGTGAACCCACTGCTTTGATAGCTTGAGGATAAATTTGATGAGCTACATCATCCTCAAGAACAGCACCTGGGAAGGCTGCGATAGCTGCTTTTACTTCTTCGATTGGAGCCACTTCTTTTGTTTCGATGTAAACAGACTCAGAGTGAGCTGACAAGACTGGAATACGCACACATGTTGCAGATACTGCAATGCTATCATCTTCCATGATTTTCTTAGTTTCCTTTGTCATCTTCATCTCTTCGTAAGTGTAATCATTGTCAGTGAAGACATCAATTTGTGGAAGAGCATTGAAGGCGATAGGATAATGTTTCTTGTCACCGCCTGAAGGCAAGATTTCCGCATGCAAATCACGTGGAGTTACACCATCATTCAAGACTTCACGAAGTTCACGTTGTGTCTCAAGAATTGCTCCCATACCAGCACCTGAAACTGCTTGGTAAGTTGAAACAATGATACGGTCTAAGCCCCATTTTTGGCGAACTGGCTCAAGAGCTACCATCATTTGAATTGTTGAACAGTTAGGGCAGGCAATGATACCGTTGTGGGCATCAAGTGCATGAGCATTGACCTCTGGAACAACCAAAGGAACATCTGGATTTTGACGGAAGTAAGATGTATTATCTACTACTACCGCACCAGCTTTAACTGCGTATGGTGCATATTTAGCTGATGTAGAACCACCTGCTGAAAAGAGAGCAATGTCAACTCCCTCAAAAGCTGTTTCAGTCGTTTCTTCAATCGTAATATCTTGATCTTTAAATTTCAAAGTCTTGCCTGCTGAACGTGCAGAAGCAAGTAAACGAATTTTATCGATTGGAAGTGTTGATTCTTCCAACATTTTTATCATCTGAGCTCCGACAGCACCTGTCGCGCCGACTACAGCAACTGTATATCCCATAAATAACCTCTTTCGGAATTTTCTAAAAATTTCTATAATAGATGTATTATACTACTTTTTCCATGAATTGCAAAGCTTTTTCATCATTTTTTAGAAAATAAAAATCCCCAGTCGCTAGACTAGGGACTAAGAGGCATCTTCATGTGATGAGCAGGTTCACACAACTCATCAAGGTCCGCTCCTGCGTTATGACCTCCTTATGCTCAATAGTAGTCCAAAGACTACCTATCGACTCATCGCATCTATTATATTACTAGAGATAATTGGTTTTGTCAATAAGAAATTCTTGCAGGGTAACTTTTATTATACAAGCTAATTTCTCAAAGTAACTTCCACTTGCCCAACCAAAGTGGAAATTAGTCTA
>DXLD01000031.1:0-13152 GCA_019414935.1 Streptococcus sp. | reverse complement strand
CATCTTTTTTCAAGAGGCAGGTAGTCCGTGTTCAATTGCTATTTCTTAACTAGCCTAGAAGCGCAAACTAAATTACTGGAATATAACCTAGAGCAATGCTTCCTGCTCCTAGGTGTGTTCCAATGACACTACCAAATGTAGCAAGTGAAACATCCGAACCTACTCCAGATTCAAGTAAGTGCTGACGCAATTCCTCAGCCTTTTCAGGAGCATTCCCGTGAATGACAATGATACGGTATTGGCCTGAAGCTGTTGCTTCCTTGATAATCTCAATTAAACGCTTGGTTGCTTTCTTTTCAGTACGAACTTTTTCGTACACTTCAATCACACCTTGGTCATTGAAATAGAGGATTGGCTTAATGCTTAGCAGATTGCCCAAAATAGCAGCTCCATTTGAAAGGCGTCCACCTTTTACCAAATGATCCAAATCATCGACCATGATGAAAGCAGATGTGTGACTAATTTGAATAGCTAGCTTATCCTGAATAATGGCAAAGTCATCGCCCTGGTCTCGCCAGTTAAAGACACTTTCAACCATGATACCCAGAGGAGCACTTGTAATCAAAGTGTCTGGGAAAGCAATAGTTAAACCCTCATATTCTTCTATCATATACTGGATATTTTGGTAAAAACCTGAAATTCCAGAAGATAGGAAAAGCCCCAAAGCATGTGTATAACCTTGTTCTTTGAGCGAAGTTAGAATCTCATCTAACTTGGCAATACTTGGTTGACTGGTCTTAGGCAATTCAGAAGCCTGAGCCATTTTTTGGTAAAACTCCTCAGCAGTCAGATTGATACCTTCGACATACTCCTCACCATCAATATTAACAGGAATATCCAAGACAAATAAATCTTCTCTTTGCAAGGTATCTGCACTGAGATAGGCAGAGGAATCTGTGATAACAGCTAATTTCATATTAGAACTCCAAATTGATTCCTGGTAAGTCTAATGCAATCTCAGTTACTTCATAAGTCAAACGGTTGAGCATGTTCAAACATGGACGAGCCAAGGTTTCCACTTCTTCTTGGTTCAATTCACTTGGCTCGTTAACAATACGACCATCGATATGGTTCACCTGTGAAATGGTTCCACTGATGACAAATTTATCAAATACAATCATAAAACTCAAGACAACAATCAAGGAAGTCACTTGATTTTCTTGGTCATGTTGAATTAGTTGGAAGTTCACATCCACCTTAGTTTCAGGAGCTCCATTTTCATTTTCCCATTCAAAATTACGCGCATCAAAATGATACTGACTAACAAATTCTTGTTCACGTTTAAGATTCATGTCTTTCTCCCTTGGCTACAATATTATAAGCTATTGTACCATAATTTTTTATTTTCATCTAGTTTTCTAGGATTTAGTCAATCCCGATTTCAGCTCGAACTACATCTGCGATAGTATCAACATAGTAGTCCACTTCTTCTGTTGTAGGCGCTTCTGCCATAACACGCAAGAGGGGCTCTGTTCCACTTGGACGAACAAGGATACGCCCATTCCCTGCCATTTCTTCTTCCATCTTCTCGATGATGTCCTTGATAGCTGGCACTTCCATAGCCTTTTCCTTCATAGCATTTTCCACTCGGATATTGACTAATTTTTGTGGATAGATGGTTACTTCTGCTGCCAACTCTGACAGGCTCTTACCAGTTTCCTTCATGATTTTTGTCAATTGAACAGCAGATAATTGTCCATCACCTGTTGTATTGTAGTCCATCAAGATGACGTGACCAGACTGTTCACCACCAAGGTTGTAGCCTGATTTTCGCATTTCTTCAACAACGTAACGATCGCCAACTGCAGTGACTGCCTTGTTAATGCCTTCACGATCCAAGGCCTTGTGGAAACCAAGGTTAGACATAACAGTTGTCACGATTGTATTTTGAGCCAATTGTCCTTTTTCAGAAAGGTATTTACCGATGATGTACATAATCTTGTCACCATCTACGATGTCGCCATTCTCATCAACCGCAATCAAACGGTCACTGTCTCCGTCGAAAGCCAGACCGATAACTGACCCGCTTTCTTTGACCACTTCTTGAAGGGCTTCTGGGTGTGTAGAACCAACATTAAGGTTGATGTTAAGACCATCTGGTGTTTCTCCGATAACAGTCAAGTGAGCTCCAAGGTCTGCAAAGATTTGACGCGCACTTGTAGACGCTGCACCGTTTGCTGTATCCAAGGCAACCTTCATTCCTTCAAGGGGAGTTCCAGTTGAAACCAGATAGCTTTCATACTTACGCAAGCCTTCTGGATAATCTACCAAGGTTCCCAAGCCTTCTGCACTTGGACGAGGAAGAGTATCTTCCGCAGCGTCTAGCAAAGCTTCAATTTCTGCTTCTTTTTCATCATCTAGTTTGAAGCCATCACCGCCAAAGAACTTAATTCCGTTATCAAGAGCTGGGTTGTGGCTAGCAGAAATCATGACACCGGCACTTGCCCCTTCAGTTTTAACCAAGTAAGCTACTGCTGGTGTTGCCAGAACACCTAGTTTGTAGACGTGAATCCCTACTGATAGAAGACCTGCCACCAAGGCTGATTCTAGCATTTCTCCTGAAATACGTGTATCACGTCCTACAAAAACTTTCGGTGCTTCCGTTTCATGTTGACTGAGAACATAGCCTCCAAAACGTCCTAGTTTAAAGGCCAATTCTGGTGTTAATTCTACGTTAGCTTCTCCACGGACTCCATCAGTCCCAAAATATTTACCCATTTTTATAAAATCCTTTTCCTATTTTTAATTCGTTTTTGAACTAGTTGCTTTCGTTGATGAAGATGTCTCCGACGAACTGCTTGTTGTTGAATTTGATGTACTTGAACTTGGTGCTACTGGTTTTGTAGTCACCTTCATTGTTGTGTCGAACGGAGTAATCACCGCTGGTAAGACAACACCATTGCGATCGATTGCCTGCAAAGGTACTGAACCACTATAATTTCCTGTAATCCGTTCGCTAGTTGGTAAAAGCGCAATAATACGATCAATTTTAGCTAGTGTTTCTTGGTCAGTTGTGACAGAAACTCGTTCGTTTGACACGGTTACACTATCAATTTGTAGCTTGGAATCAATCTGGCTTTGGTCAACTTGTGGCACAACAATCATCCCATCTCGCTTAACCTTCTTCCCAACTTTCACTGTAATCTTTTGAGGCGTTGCCACAGCAGTCAATCCACTTGGAAGATTTTCAATATTCAAGGGAACTTCAATTGTTCCAACACTGGCATCCGTCAAATCAGCAGTTACCTTAAACTTACGAGTGCTCTCCTGCATTTCGCTGGCCAAGGTCACACGATTGGCACCTGTCAGCACAACTGAAACTTCTGATGCAAATCCGCTAATGAAATACTGGTCATCATCATAGTGAATATCGATAGGAACGTTCGTTATCGTATTGGTGTATGTTTCTGATTTGACCTGCCTTGCGGTATTGCTATTTTGAAAGTTGGTTGACGTTGCATAGATAAATAAGACACAAGCAAAAAAGAGAGATGAAATGATATATAGACTATTTTTTCTCATATTTCCAACCTCCTAGCAAACGGTCCTTGAAACTGACTTTTTCCTCAACAGCTGGCAAAAGAATTGCTCGTAGCTCTGCTTCAAATTCTTCAATCGTCAAGTCGTGCTTGAAAACACCGTTATAGGTAATAGAAATGCCTCCTGTTTCCTCTGAGACGATGAAGGTCAAGGCATCGGATACTTCTGACAAACCGATAGCCGCCCGGTGTCTGGTCCCAAATTCCTTGGAAATCCCTGTGCTTTCTGTCAAGGGAAGATAGGCAGAGGTTACTGCTATTCGATTTTCTCTGATAATCACAGCACCATCGTGTAGGGGAGTGTTGGGGATAAAGATATTAATAAGGAGTTCAGCTGAAATATTAGCATCCAAAGGAATCCCTGTCGCAATGTATTCTTGTAAGGTCCGAACTCGTTGGATGGCAACCAGAGCACCAATCTTACGAGGACTCATATATTCAACCGACTTGACAAAGGCACGAATCATTTGCTCCTCTGCACTAATTTGAGCAGTAGAAAAGAAGTCTGTCGCCCTTCCCAAACGTTCCAAACCAGTCCGAATCTCTGGAGAGAAGATAACAACCGCAGCAATGACTCCGTAGGTGATAATCTGATTAATCAACCAAGAAATCGTTGTTAACCCAAGGATATTGGCCACAACCTGGGCTAATACAAAGATCACGACCCCTCGCACCAAAATCATAATCTTGGTACCAGCTATCGCTTTTGTAAAACGATATAAAATATAGGCCACAATCAAAATATCAAACACATTGATGGCAATACTCCAAGGACTAGAAAACAAGCTAGTCCAATATTGCAGGTTGGATAATTGTTGAAAGTTCATCTGCTGTCTCCTCTCTGTCCAAACACGTTCCTTTCTATTATACCATTTTTCTGGCATTTTTTTCCCTATCCTACTTCATTTTAAATTAAAGAAAAAATATGATAAAATAAACTGATACTCAATGAAAATCAAAGAGCAAACTAGGAAGCTAGCCGCAGGTTGCTCAAAACACTGTTTTGAGGTTGTGGATAGAACTGACGAAGTCAGTAACCATAGCTACGGTAAGGCGACGCTGACGTGGTTTAAAAAGATTTTCGAAGAGTATGACTAGAAAAAACAAAGGAGAAACCATGTCTCAACTCTATGATATTACCATTGTAGGTGGTGGTCCTGTCGGGCTTTTTGCAGCCTTCTATGCCCACCTACGCCAAGCCAAGGTCCAAATCATCGACTCTCTTCCCCAACTAGGTGGACAACCTGCTATTCTCTACCCTGAAAAGGAAATCCTAGACGTACCAGGTTTCCCAAACCTAACTGGAGAAGAGTTGACCAACCGCTTGATTGAACAGTTAAACGGCTTTGATACCCCTATTCATCTCAATGAAACGGTTCTTGAGATTGAAAAACAAGAAGAAGGCTTTGTAATTACAACTTCTAAAGGAAGTCACCTGTCTAAAACTGTTATCATCGCTATGGGGGGCGGTGCCTTCAAACCACGTCCTCTGGAACTAGAAGGCGTTGAAGACTATGAAAATATCCACTACCACGTTTCCAACATCCAGCAATATGCTGGTAAGAAAGTGACGATTCTTGGTGGAGGAGACTCGGCTGTGGATTGGGCTTTGGCTTTTGAAAAAATTGCACCAACTACCCTTGTTCACCGCAGAGATAATTTCCGCGCCTTGGAACACAGTGTCCAAGCTTTGCAGGAATCTTCTGTGATCATCAAGACACCATTCGTCCCTAGCCAACTCCTTGGAGATGGAAAAACACTCGATAAACTTGAAATCACAAAAGTCAAATCTGATGAAACAGAAACTATTGACCTAGACCACCTCTTTGTCAACTATGGTTTCAAATCTTCTGTCGGTAACCTTAAAAACTGGGGTCTGGACCTCAACCGCCACAAGATTATTGTCAACAGCAAACAGGAATCTAGCCAAGCAGGTATCTATGCTATCGGTGACTGCTGCTACTATGAAGGAAAAATTGATCTTATTGCGACAGGGCTCGGAGAAGCTCCAACCGCTGTCAATAATGCTATCAACTACATTGACCCAGAGCAAAAAGTACAACCAAAACACTCAACCAGTCTATAAAAAAGAACCACGAGTCACATAGGATTCGTGGTTTTATAGTTCATCTACGATCTGATTAGCTCATACCTTTCCCCGTCTTTTTCAAAAATAAAAATGCTTATCAAACTGATAGAACATGTGATATAATATTTTACGGCACATCTGCCTTAGAAGGGAGGTGGAGCCTATGGTAGATTACATCTTCACAAATATTATTCTACCCTTGGTGATCGGTATCATCCTGATAGTCATCGAAAAATGGCTAAACAAGAAATAGCGACCAACCCACCTTTCTAGCGTAGACTAGAAAAAGCCCTTGCTTTTGTGGTTATCAGCAGGGGCTTTTTTGTAGTTATGGTAGACTACATCTTCACTTCTCCACTATTATCTCACATCCATCTTCAGTTGTCAAAAGAAATCTCTGACATGCTGAATTATAAATGCGCTATAATATTTACGGCACTTCTACACCGCCTACGAAAGGAGGTGAGATAGCCCATGATGGAATTAATACTCAAAACTATCATCGGACCAATTGTGGCCAGTGTCGTTCTTTGCTTAGTTAATATAGTAGATTGAAATAAGATGTGAACAAATCGATTAGGAAAGTCAAATTACTTTCTATAAATATTTTGGCAGCTATGACATACTAATGTAGATTCAATCTACTATAAATGGCTAAACAAGTACAAATAGTGTCAAAAAAGACCCCAAGCTTAATGTGGAAGTTAGCTCGGGGTCTTTTCTTAGTCCGTGATATAGAACTAGTACTCAATTCTCCTTTATTATCTCACATGCTCTGTTCAATTGTCAAGAAAGAGGTGTTTTATATCTTTATAGTTCATCCGCTATCTTATTGATTTTTCTGAGTCTGTGGTTGACACCACTTTTGGTCAGGGGATTGCTGAGGCTATCCGCTAACTGCTGGATAGAGTAGTCTGGGTGCTGAATCCGTAGCTGCGCTACCTCCTGCAAATCCACTGGCAGATTTTCTAAGCCCATGATATCTTTGATTTTACTGATATTGTTGATAGTCTTCATGCTGGCAGAAACTGTCCGTGCGATATTAGCTGTCTCGGCATTATTGGCTCGATTGAGGTCATTACGGGTTTCTCGCAAAATCTTAACCCTCTCAAAATCATCACGCGCCTGCATGGCTCCGATTACTATCAAGAAATCCATAATATCTTCGGCTCGCTGGAGATAGGTCACAGCCCCCTTCTTGCGCTCAAGCACCTTGGCATCCAGTAAAAACTGCTGGAGAAGGGAGGCAATCCCTTGCGCGTGGTCCAGATAAACAGAACTGATTTCCAACTGGTACTTACCTGATTCAGGGTCACGAATACTTCCATTTGCCAAGAAAGCACCACAGAGATAGGCACGGCCTGCTTCCTCGTCTGATAAAATCTCCTCATCAATACCTGTTTCTAGACCAAAGAAAGAGTCGGCCAAGTGCAAATCACTTAACAAGTCCTGCACCTTTTCATCTGTAAAAACGGTATATACTCGATTCTTACGAAGATTGCTCCGTTGGTGGTGGCGGATTTCTGATTTGATTTCATAAAAATGGAGAAAGGACTCATAGAGGTGCCGAGCCAGTTTGGCATTTTCTGTCACGACTGACAAAGTCAAACCCGAAGTCGAGAGACCGATACTACCAGACATCTTGATAATGGCTGATAATTCATGCCTGCTCAGATGGTGCTGACCCAGGATTTCTTCTTTTACTGCTACTGTGAAACTCATTTTCTCACCTGTATGATGCGCATCAATTCGTCCACAATCAAATCTCCATCGTGGAAGGCACCCCCATTTTCCAAACGAAGGAAATTAGATGAAATCACGCGTGGAACTTGCTTACAAAGACCAGCAAAATCATGTTCCACCTGCACCAGGTATTCATCAAAACGGTTGGAATTCATGTATTCCTGAGGTACTTTTTCAATATTCACCAAGACAGTATCGATAAAAGGTCGACCAAGGTGACGATGCAAGACCTCCACGTGGTCACTATCTGTAAAGTGTTCCGTCTCCCCACGTTGGGTCATGATATTACAGACATAGGCGATTTCTGCCTTGGTTTCCAAAAGTGCCTGCCCAATTTCCTTAATCACGATATTAGGTAAAATAGAGGTAAAGAGGGAACCAGGTCCGAGGACAATCATGTCACTTTCAAGAATGGTCTGAACCACTCGACGGCTAGCCAGAGGCGTATCATCGTTGAGGGTATTGGTCACATAGACGTGGTCAATCATGCCTGGATGCTCTGCAATATGACTCTCTCCAGCCACTTCTGTCCCATCCTGAAAGACTGCATGAAGGGTCAAAGGATGGTCACTGGAAGGATAAATCTTCCCAGTCGTATGGAAAAATTTGCTCAGCAACTGCATGGCATTATAGGTCGAACCCTGCATTTCTGACAGGCCAGCGATAATGAGATTGCCCAATGGATGGCCAGCAAAAGCGCCAGCATCTTCAGAAAAACGGTACTGAAAGACCTTCTCATAAAACTTAGGCATATCTGACATGGCCACAAGGACATTACGAAGATCACCTGGCGGTGTCAATTGTTGCATATTTTTTCGGAGTTCACCTGATGAACCACCATCATCCGCCACCGTTACGATAGCAGCGATTTCCACATCTTTTTCACGCAGACTTTTTAGAATGACAGGAATCCCAGTTCCTCCACCAATCACCGTTATCTTTGGTTTTCTCATGAACGGTTTACCGTTTCCTTTCTTCGATCTTTGTCGCGGTGCCCTTCATTGACAGGCCAATTCTTGGATAAGTCCTGCGCCAAGCGTTTAGCAAAGGCCACACTACGGTGTTGTCCACCCGTACATCCCATGGCAATAGTCAAAACAGACTTTCCTTCCTTTTGGTAACTTGGCAAAATTGGCTCAATCAAGGCCAACAAATGCTGATAAAAATCTTCTGACTCAGGATGGTTCATGACATAATCATAAACAGGTTCATCCACACCCGTTTGGTTTCGCAGTTCCGGAAGGTAGTATGGATTTGGCAAGAATCGGACGTCAAAGACCAAGTCTGCATCAATCGGGATACCATACTTGAAGCCAAAAGACATGACCTCGATACGGAAAGACTGGGCTTGTTCTTGGTCTGAAAACTGCTCTGCAAGGGTTTTACGTAGCTCACGTGGAGTAAGTTCTGTCGTATCCACAACATTTTGACTCATATTTTTCAAAGGTGCCAAGAGTTCACGTTCCAGCTTGATTCCATCCAAAATCCGTCCATCTGCAGCTAACGGGTGACTCCGTCTGGTTTCCTTGTAACGAGCGACCAATTCCTTATCAGCTGCATCCAAAAAGAGAATTTTAAAGTCCAGTTCTTCCTTGTTTTCCAACTCATCCAAAACATCTTGAATCTCTGAGAAGAAAGAACGGCTACGCATATCCACTACCAAGGCCAACTTATGGTCGTCTTCCTTTGTTTCCACCAACTGCAAAAACTTAGGCAAGAGAGCTGGTGGCATATTGTCAATAGTGAAATATCCCAAATCCTCGAAGGACTGAATGGCTACAGTTTTCCCAGCACCACTCATCCCTGTCACAATCACCAAGTGAAGTTGTTTCTTTGTCATCTTTTTCTCCTTATATCAAAAGAAGTTTGGCAACACCAAACTTCAACTAGCTTATCCAATCTCTGCGATGACTTCAATTTCGACTTTTACATCACGAGGAAGACGAGCTACCTCCACAGCTGAACGAGCTGGAAATTCCTCTTTAAAGGCCGTTTGGTAAACCTCATTAAAAGGAACAAAGTCGTTCATATCGCTCAAGAAGCAAGTTGTTTTGACAACATGGTCAAAGTCTGTTCCTGCTTCTGCCAAAATAGCACCGATGTTTTTTAAGACTTGCTCTGTCTGTTCTTGGATAGTCTCTCCAACGATTTCCCCAGTTTCAGGAGAGAGAGGAACTTGACCACTAGCAAACAAAAGATTGCCAACGATTTTCCCTTGAACATAAGGCCCGATAGCCTTTGGAGCTTTATCTGTATGAATTGTTTTTGCCATTTCTTTCCCTCACAATTTTTCTAAGATTGCATCCCAAGCCTCATCCATCCCTGCCTTGCTGACAGATGAAAAGAGAATAAAGTCGTCACTTGGGTCAAAGTTTAATTTCTTTTTGATTGCTGATTCGTGTTTGTTCCATTTACCACGAGGAATCTTGTCCGCCTTAGTCCCCACAATGATGACCGGAATCTCATAATACTTGAGAAATTCGTACATCTGCACATCATCTGCTGACGGGTCATGACGAAGGTCAACTAGACTGACAACCGCACGGAGATTTTCTCGAGTCGTTAGGTACTCCTCAATCATGCGCCCCCACTTTTCACGTTCCTTTTTAGAAACACGGGCATAGCCATAACCAGGCACATCTACAAAGCGCATCTTGTTATCAATGTTAAAGAAGTTGAGAAGCTGGGTTTTCCCAGGTTTACCTGATGTACGGGCGAGATTCTTACGGTTGAGCATGGTATTGATAAAGCTAGACTTGCCAACATTGGAACGCCCTGCTAGGGCAATCTCTGGCAGTTCATCCTGCGGATAGTGGGATTTATTAGCTGCACTGAGCAAGATTTCAGCATTGTGTGTATTCAGTTCCATAGTCACCTCTAGGCTGTTTCTAGGATTGGTTTATCCGTTCCATCGACAGCTTCTTTTGTGATGCGGACCAATTTCACATTTTCCTGACTCGGTACTTCAAACATGACATCTAGCATGGTTTCTTCGATAATCGAGCGAAGACCACGCGCACCAGTTTTGCGTTCAATGGCCTTATTGGCAATCTCTTGAAGAGCTTCGTCGTCAAATTCCAACTCAACATCATCATAAGATAGCAAGGTTTGGTACTGTTTCACCAAAGCATTTCTTGGCTCTTTCAAGATGCGAACCAAATCATCCACCGTCAATTGCTCAAGAGCTGCAAAGACAGGCAAGCGTCCAATCAACTCAGGAATGATACCAAATTTTTGAATATCTTCTGCGATGATTTCTTGCATGTATGAGCTATTTTCGTCAATTGCCTTGTTATTTTGACCAAATCCGATGACTTTTTCACCCAGACGTTGTTTGACAATTTCCTCGATACCATCAAAGGCGCCACCCACGATGAAGAGGATATTTTTAGTATCCACCTGAATCATCTCTTGTTGTGGATGCTTGCGTCCACCTTGAGGCGGTACGCTGGCTACAGTCCCCTCGATAATCTTGAGAAGGGCTTGTTGCACCCCTTCACCAGAAACGTCACGTGTGATAGACACGTTCTCACTCTTCTTGGCAATCTTGTCAATTTCATCCACATAGATAATCCCACGTTCTGCACGTTCGATGTTAAAGTCAGCAGCCTGCAAGAGTTTAAGGAGGATATTTTCCACATCCTCACCCACATAACCAGCCTCCGTAAGAGCTGTCGCATCTGCGATCGCAAAAGGCACATTCAAGCTTTTAGCCAAGGTCTGGGCAAGGAATGTTTTCCCAGAACCAGTTGGGCCAATCATCAATATGTTTGACTTCTGCAAATCCACATCTTCCGACTCTTCACGCGTATCGTGGAAATTGATGCGTTTGTAGTGGTTGTAAACCGCCACAGCTAAGGCACGCTTAGCACGATCTTGACCGATTACATAATGGTTCAAGATATGGAGGAGTTCAATTGGTTTTGGTACCTCAGACAAGTCTGCCAAGACTTCCTCAGCCAACTCCTCTCGAATGATTTCCTGGGCCAACTCCACACATTCATTACAGATAAAGGCGTTGTTGCCAGCGATTATTTTTTGTACTTCTTCTTGGCTTTTGCCACAAAATGAGCAATAAACCATCATATCATTATTCCTAGTTGTAGGCATGATTTCCTTCCGTTCTATTCTATACTGTCATTCTATCTAAAATAAGGTCATGTAAAAAGCATGGATACTATTGACCAAATTGGTAAAGGCATTTAACCAGAGCAGGACAGAAAGTCCATAACGCTTTTTACGAAAAGACTGTGCTCCAGCGAGCAAACAGACCAAGCACAGCATGGCTGTGAAAAAACCAAATATACTACGTTCCATTAGACTTCCTTTCTCTTGCGATATTGGATGGTAAAATCATAAGGATTCTTCTCATCTTTGGTGTAGGATTTGCTTGAAACTGTCTCAAAAAGAGACAAGTCAAACTCCTCAGGGAAATAGGTATCTCCTTCCACCCGAGCGTGAATTTGAGTCACAATCACTTCATCAAGATAGGGTTCAAAAGCCTGAAAAATTTGCTTCCCACCGATAATATAGAGATTCTTGTCTTGACCCTGATACCAGTCTAGAACAGACTGGATATCGTGAAAAGTAGCAACCCCATCTATCTTTTCTTCTGGGTTACGAGTCAAAATCAAGGTCTCCCGTTTTGGAAGCAAGCGACGCCCCATTCCATCAAAGGTCACACGCCCCATCAAGATAGCATGATTCAGAGTTGTTTCTTTAAAGTGTTGCAATTCTGCTGGCAAATGCCAAGGCAGACGATTGTCCTTACCAATCACACCCTCTTCATCCTGGGCCCAAATAGCTACGATTTTCTTAGTCATGCTTCCATCCTTTTTACTGATAGTACTATTTTATCAAAAAACTCAAAAAAAGACTGGTTTGGGATAGCTTACAAGATAGAAAAAATCTGTAAGAAATTTCTTACAGATTTATATATGTTACTATTATTTCTTACAAACCAGGTGCTTGTCCAAGTTCTGCTGCAAGCATCCAGATTGTTTTATCCGTTTCAGTCTTAGCATCTGAAAAGATACCGTTTGTCACATCGTCACCTTCTTCATCAGTGACATCCAAACCTTTTTGGAAGAGTTTTGACAAGTAACGGTAGATAGCAAGCACACGTTCCAAGCTTTCTTCAACATTACGGTATTCACCAGCTTCTTCCTCGATTTCACTGTTTTGAAGGAATTCTGTCAATGTAGAGAATGGGCTTCCACCAAGTGTAATCAAGCGTTCGCTGATTTCATCCAATTGACCATCAAGAGCATCCATGTACTCATCCATTTTTGGATGCCATACAAGGAAACCACGACCACGCATATACCAGTGTACTTGGTGCAAAGCAACGTGAGCTACGTACAAATCAGCAACAGCTTGATTCAATACTTCCTTTGTTTTTGCCAATGCTACTGGTGCTGCTTTTGTTAATGATGTTACATCTTTTACTGCTTCTTTTTTCAATTCTACCATTTTCTTTACCTCGTTCATTATTTTTTGTAACCACTTCTTATTGATTACTCCCTTAGTATACTACTAAGAATAACCAATAGCAAGCCAAATGACTTACATGAGAAAAGTTGCAATAGACTGATAATTTAAGAATTTTTTAGAATAAAACACAGTTACTTTCAAGCCCTCTTAACAGCGACAAAATAAAGAAAAAGAGGCTGGGACAAAAGTCCTAGCCTCTCAATTGTCTTTGGATTGTCAAGCAAGACGCAGTAGTTGAGTGGGCTCTACTACGCTGATTTCATCAGCTTTTACAGCCCTACTCAACTG